>JAICUZ010000374.1 GCA_025935595.1 Burkholderiales bacterium | reverse complement strand
GCTCGTGGCGCTCGCGGCCCGCGACGGGCGGCTGCGCAGAGGCGCGGCACTGCTCTTCGGCCTCATGATCGTGCAGGTGTTGCTCGCGTGGCTCGGCGGCGGTGTGTGGGCGCTCGGGTTCCTCCATCCGATCAACGCGCTGGCCATCTTCGCCTTCTCGGGGATGCTCGCCGCGAGCGAGTGGCGGCCCGCCGCCAAGCGCAGCGGGTAGGGCCGGGGCGAACGGATATCGTCCCGGGTGCGTGGAGGACTACACGAACAAGTACAAGGGCGAGCAGGTCGAGATCGCCCTCTTCGGAGGCGAGTATCAGGACGGCGTCCTCACGGCCTATTGCTACCTCGAGGACGTCGCGCACGTCGAGCTGAACGGGCACATCCTCATACCGCTGCAGAACGTCGCCTCGCTGCACTGCTCGAGCCGCTGCGACGCACCTGAGCCCGATTGGCCACCTCGCGGGCTCGCCGAGGACGACACGGACACCTCCGAAGACGAGCCGTAGGCGAACGCGGTGCGAGACCGCTTGCTGATCGTCCGGAACGTCCTGAAGTGCTGGGTCATCCCGGTGGTCGTCGGTGTGCTGCTCGGGGGCCTCGGCTGGAAGCTCGGCGGCTACCGCGTCTCGATCCTCTCGGCCGGATCGATCGTTCTGCTCGCCGCCGCGATCTACACGTATGCGGACCGGATCGTCATGGGCATGCTCGGCGCGCGTGAGCTGGTGCAGGGCGAAGCGCCCGCGCTCTACTCGACGGTCGAGCGACTCGCGCTCTCTGCCGGGATCGTCAAGCCGAAGCTGTACGTGCTTCCCGACAGCTATCCGCGCGCGCTCTCCGCCGGTCGCGGTGCCGGCGGCGGATCGGGCATCGCGGTGTCGATCGGGCTGATGGGAGTCGCCTCCCCCGCCGAGTTGGAGGGCATCGTCGCGCACGAGATCGCGCACATCCGCCACCGCGACGTGCTGCTCCAGACGGTGGTCGTGATCGTCGCCGTGTGCCTCGTCGAGCTCTCGCGCGTCGGCGGCGCGCTCCAGCGCGCGTTGTTGTTCGTGCTCGCGCCGGTCGCGGCCTCCTTCGTCCACCTGATGCTGTCACCGCGGCGCGAGTTCGCCGCCGACCGCACCGCAGCCGAGCTCTGCGCATCGCCGCACGGCCTCGCGGACGCGTTGCTGCGGCTCGAGCAGGCGATGGAGCTCGTCCCGTTCGAGGCGGCGCCGGCGACCGAGCCGCTCTACACGATGAACCCGTTCGCCGAGAAGGGGCTCGGCGCGCTCTTCGACTCGCATCCGCCGCTCGGCGAGCGCGTGAAACGGCTGCGGGCACTTGATCCGGAGTGGAAGGAACGCTTACGCGCTGCGTAAGAAGACAAGGTGTCTGACACCTGATGGTGTCAGACACCCCGTGAAAGAAATGGGCGGCGTCCTACTCTCCCGGGGGCTTGCGCCCCGAGTACCATCGGCGCTAGCGGGCTTAACTTCTCTGTTCGGAATGGGAAGAGGTGTTTCCCCGCCGCTATGACCGCCCAATTGTCGAGGTCGCGCGCTTCGGCAGCGCACCCTCAAAACTCCATAGCTACGGACGAGCTCTT
>JAICUZ010000134.1 GCA_025935595.1 Burkholderiales bacterium | reverse complement strand
CGGCGAGCGCGTGCCCTTCGTCCTCACGTGGTTCCCGTCGCACGAGAGGCTGCCGAAGGCCGTCGACGCCGAGCAGGCACTCGCCGATACCGAGTTGTACTGGCGCGAGTGGCTCGGCGGCTGCACCTACGAGGGCGCGTACGCCGACGCGGTACACACGTCGCTGGTCACCTTGAAGGCGCTCACATACAGACCGACCGGCGGGATCGTCGCCGCGCCGACCACATCGCTGCCGGAACGCGTCGGCGGAGGTCGCAACTGGGACTACCGGTACTGCTGGCTTCGCGACGCCACGTTCACGCTCTACGCGATGATGAACGCCGGCTTCAAGAAGGAGGCGGCCGCTTGGCGCGACTGGCTGCTTCGAGCGGTCGGCGGCGATCCCGCGAACGCGCAGATCATGTACGGGATCGGCGGGCAGCGCCGCGTTCCGGAGTACGAGCTCGACTGGCTCCCTGGGTACGCCGGCTCGAAACCGGTGCGCGTCGGGAACGCGGCCGCGGAACAGTTCCAGCTCGACGTCTACGGCGAGGTCATGGATGCGCTGCATCAAGCGCGCCTCCACGACATCGGCCCCGACCATCATGCGTGGTCGCTGCAGCAGATACTGCTCGAGTTTCTCGAGGGCGCCTGGGACAGGCCGGACGAAGGGATCTGGGAGGTGCGCGGCGGTCGACGGCACTTCACGCATTCGAAGGTGCTCGCCTGGGTCGCGTTCGATCGCGGAGTGCAGACCGTCGAGCTGCTCGGGATGCAAGGCCCGGTCGAACGCTGGCGGCAGCTGTGCGAGGAGATCCACGACGAGGTGTGCCGCGAGGGCTTCAACGTCGAGCTGAACTCGTTCACGCAGTCGTACGGCTCGCCGGAGCTCGACGCGTCGACGCTGCTCATACCGTTGCTCGGCTTCCTGCCGCCGGACGATCCGCGGGTGATCGGGACGGTCGACGCCGTTCAGCGAGAGCTCATGCGCGACGGGTTCGTCGAGCGGTACAAGACGTCCGAGCAGAATGAGGTGGACGGCTTGGTCGGCCGCGAGGGCGTGTTTCTGCCGTGCTCCTTCTGGCTGGTCGACGCACTGCTCATGCTCGAGCGTGACGACGAGGCTCGCGAATTGTTCGAGAGGCTGCTCGGCGTCTCGAACGATCTCGGCCTGCTCGCCGAGGAGTACGACCCGGCTGCGAAGCGCCAGCTCGGCAACTTCCCGCAGGCGTTCACGCACGTCGGCCTCGTCAACTCCGCATACAACCTGTCGCACCACGACAGCCCGCACACGCAGCGCTCCAGCCGCGGCTGATGCGCGTCCTCTTCACATCCACGGGCGGTGACGGACATCTGCTCCCGCTCATGCCGCTCGCACAGGCATTCGCGGCTCGAGGAGACGACATCGCTGTCGCTGCGGCCGCGAACCATCGCGCGCGGATCGAGGGAGCCGGTCTTCGATTCGAGCAGACGGGCCCGACGATCGAGGAGCTCAGGCCCCAGTTCGACGCGCATCGGGAGCGAACGTCGCACTTGCCGCCGGCGAGCCGACGCCCTGCCGGCTTCTCAGGGCGGTTCGCGGAGATCGAGGCACCCCGTCGGGTGCAAGCGCTCCACGACCTCGTCGCGTCCTACCGGCCTGACGTCGTGATCCATGAGTCCGCCGATCTCGCAGCGCCGCTTGCGGCGACCGCCGCGGGCGTCCCGACGGTCCATCATGCGTTCGGCCGCCCGATCCCCGCGGATGCTCTGCGGCGGGCGGGTGAGGTGATGGCGCCCTGGTGGCGGAGTGCGGGTCTGGAACCCGACGAACTCGCAGGGGTGTATCTCGGCGCGCATGTCGAGATCTGCCCGCCGTCGTTCCGTGCGGAGCTGCCCCGAACGCCCGCGCGCACTCACGACGTTCGTCCGGCGGAAGCGTCGCCGAAGGACCATGCCGGCCGCGACCGCGCACTCGTCTACGCAACGCTCGGGACCTCGTTCAACGAGCTTCGAACGTTCCGTCTCCTGCTCGACGCATTCGAGCAGGTCGACTGCGACGTGATCATGACGATCGGCCGAAACCGTGAGCCTCGCGACCTGGCGCCGATACCGTCGAATGTGAGGGTCGAGAGCTACATCCCGCAAGACCAGATTCTTCCGAGTTGCGACGCAGTGCTCGCGCACGCCGGCTCAGGCTCGACGCTCGCTGCGCTGGCGTACGGCCGACCGCTCGTGGTCGTGCCCCAAGGCGCCGACCAATTCGACAACGCCGATGCGTGCGAGGCGCTCGGTCTCGCAGAGAAGATCCTCCCGGCCGAGCTCACCGTCGATCGTGTGCGGGTGGCTCTCGAGCGTGTCCTCGGCGCCGCGACCTATGCCGACGCGGCGCGGGCCGTGGCGGCGGAGATCGCCGAGATGCCGTCGCCTGCCGCGGCCGCTGAGGCCATCGCCGCTCAGCGATGACCGAAATGATGGGCGCGCGGCAGTGCGCTCGTCACCTCGGCTTCGCTCGCAGCCTGTCGCGCGAGCGGTCCAAGTGATTCGACGCTCACGACGAGGAGATTCACGTTCCGGTCGTGCCGCTCGAGCTTGCCACGCGCAAGCAGGAGCGGCTCGCCGCGGATGACCGCGCGATGCTGCTCGTACACGTTCGGCGGGATGATCAGGTTCGCCTGACCGTGCTCGTCCTCGAGCAGCATGAAGACGATCCCGTTCGCCGTGGCCGGACGCTGCCGCGCGATCGCCATCCCCGCCAGCTCGATGTTCGTGTTGTTCGCCGTCTCGTGGAGGTCGGCGCTCGTGATCACCGACGCAGGCAGATGCGGACGCAGCAGCTCGAGCGGGTGCACGCCGACCGACAGTGACGTGTGCTTGTAGTCGGCAAGCATCTGCTCCCACGGTGTCTGGACCGGCAGTGCCGGTATCTCCGCCGTCGGCTCGAGCGGGAGCGCAAGCTGACGGTTTCCGCCTCCGACCGCCTCGCCGCGCGCGGTCACCCCGAGCCGCCACAGAAGCTGGCGGCGCGGCCCCCACTCGTCGCAGGCGCCGGCCGCGACGAGCGCTTCGAGCGCATCCTTCTTCGCGTCGACGCGCCGAGCGAGATCGCCGACGTCGGTGTAGGGCCGCCCGGCTTCGATCGCGCGCGCGTCCTCTTCGCCGACCGCGTTCACATACCCGACGCCGACCCGCACCGCTCCGTCCTCGATCGTGCACTCGGCGATCGACCGGTTGACGTGCGGCGGCCGAACCTCGACTCCGCGCCGTTGGGCGTCGCGCACGAGCGACGACGGCGGATAGAACCCCATCGGCTGTGCGTTCATGAGCGCGCAGAGGAACTCTGCGGGGTAGTACCGCCGCAGCCAGGCCGACTGGTAGGCGAGCAGGCCGAACGCGGCCGCGTGCGATTTCGGGAATCCGAACCCGGCGAAACCCGCGACCTTGTCGTAAATGGCGTTTGCAGTCTCAACGTCGATGTCGTTCTCGAGCGCCCCTGCGACGAAGCGGGGACGCCAGGCCTCGATTGCCTCCTCGCTGCGCTTCCGGCTCATCGCACGGCGCAGCCCTTCGGCTTCTCCGATCGAGAACCGCGCAGCCGCCATCGCCACGTCGAGTACCTGGTCCTGGAAGACGACGACACCGAGTGTGTCGCGGAGCGCCTCGCGCAGGCACTCGTGCTCGACCGGCGGCTCGAACGTCGGGTCGACGCGCTTCGCGTGCCGGTGCTTGACGTACGGATGCACCGCCTTGCCCTGGATCGGCCCGGGCCGCACGAGCGCGACCTGCACCGTCAGGTCGTCGAGGTTCTCGGGGCGTGTCTGCAGCAGGCTCTGCATCTGCGCGCGGCTCTCGATCTGGAAGACGCCGACCGTGTCGGCCGCCTGGATCTCCTCGTAGACGCCCTGGTCGTCGAGAGGGATCCGCGAGAGGTCGATCGCCGCCCCGCGCAGCCGTGCGATGCGGTCGATCGCGTCTTCGATCGCCGAGAGCATCCCGAGCCCGAGCAGGTCGATCTTCAGGAACCCTGCGTCGCCGCAGCTGTCCTTGTCCCACTGGCAGATCTGCCGGCCGGCCATCGCCGCCGGCTGCACCGGGACGAGATCGACGAGCGGACGGGTCGAGATGACCATGCCGCCCGGGTGCTGGCTGACGTGGCGCGGCAGCCCTGCGATCTCCTTCGTCAACGTACGGAACGCCTCCCAGCGCGGCCCCGCATGCCGCCCCGGGACGCCTTCGAGCTCCTCTCCCACGCGGGTCGCGTCCCAGCCGTCGGTCACACGTGCGAGACGCTCGAGCTCGGACAGTGGCAGCCCGAGTGCTTTGCCGACGTCGCGGATCGCGCCGCGGCTCCGGTAGGTGGCGAAGGTCGCGACGAGCGCTGCCCGCTCTCTCCCGTAGCGCTCGGTGACGCGGACGATCAGCTTCTCGCGGATGTCGCGTGGGAAGTCGAGGTCGATGTCGGGCACGGCGACCATCTCGTCGTTGATGAAGCGCCCGAGCGAGAGCCCTGCCTCGACAGGATCGACGTGCGAGAGCCCCGTCAGGTAGCAGACGATCGAGCCGACGCTCGAGCCGCGTCCGCGGCCTGGAGGAAGCGCATGGCGTGGGCTGCCCGGGCCGCGCACCTCGAGCGCGCAGTCGCGCGCGAGCTCCAGCACCTCCCAGTGGAGCAAGAAGAACCCGGCCAAGCCGAGACGAGCTATGAGATCGAGCTCATCGCGCAGTCGCGCGCGCGCAGCGCGCCCGATTGCGTTACTTGGTTGGTACCGCTCCGCGAACCGGGTCTCGCAGATCTCCCGTAGTTGCACGTCGGCCGGGTCTACGCCGTCCGAGAAGTCGGGATAGCGGTAGCCGAGCTCCTGCGTCAGGTCGAAGACACAGCGATCGGCGACCTCACGCGTGCGCAGCGCGGCGTCGTGCGGCAGCCGCTCGACCATCTCCTCCGGCGAGAGCAGGACCGACTCGTGGTTCCCTCGCCGCTCTCGCTCGCAGCCGTCGAGGGACGTGCGGCTCCTGATCGCGACGAGCGCATCCTGCAGCCGCGCGCGGTGCGCATGGTGTGCATGCACATCGCCGGTCGCGACGGTCGGGACATGCAACGTCGCCGCGAGCTCTTGCAGCCGTGCGTTGCGGCGGACGTCGCCGCGCTCGTACGGACGCTGAAGCTCGATGTAGAACGCGCCCGCGAACGCGCGCGCCACCCGCGCGGTGCCGTCCGCATCGACGACGCCGAGCCCTTGCCGCGCGCACCCCGAAAGCGCGACGAGCCCTTCGGCGTGCTCCTCGAGCACGTCGATGCTCGTCTCGGCCGGAAGGAGCTCGCGTTCCTTCCCCGGCACGCGCGTTCGCGCATGCGCGTCGGTGAGGATCCGGCAGAGGTTCGCGTAGCCGTGCTGCGACTCGCAGAGGAGCGTGACGTGCGCCCCTCCTACTGAGACCTCGGCCCCGGTGATCGGGCGGACGCCGAAGTGCTTCGCCGCGTGCGCGAACTCGAGCGAGCCGTAGACGCCGTCGTGGTCGGTGAGCGCGAGCGCGTCGTAGCCGAGCTCGGCGGCGCGCGCCGCGAGCTCTTCTGGCAGCGAGGCGCCGTCGAGGAACGAGTACGCCGAGTGCGCGTGCAGCTCGACGTAACTCATAAGATCTCGGTGTGGCCGAGCCGATCGTCAGCCGACCCGGCGAGGGCGAGATGCATCCTCGCGGCGACGGCTACCGGTTGATCCGTGCCGACCTCGAGCAGATCGGCGCGATCGAGATGGAGTTCGACGAGACGCTCGTCGTCGACCCGCACACGCACGACGACCACACCGACTCGTTCCTCGTGCTCGAGGGCGAGGTCGAGTTCACCGCCGGTGACGAGACGGTCGTGCTCGGCCCCGGCGGCTTCATCTCGTCCCCTCCCGGAGCACGGCACGGCTTCCGCAGCGCCGGCGGCCGTGCGAAGGTCCTGAACCTGCACACGCCGGGCGCGGGGTTCATCGACGGGATTCGCCGCACCTCCACCGAGCGTTCTTAAGCCCGCTGCGTGAACCACGTGCCGGTGTCGTCGTCGTGGTAGACGACGGTGTTCTCGCCCGTCTCGAGCACGAGGTCGAAGTAGCGGCGGTGCACCGGCTCGTCGGTCCACCAGCGGTCGACGACGCGCCACTCCTCCCGGACGATGCCGACGCTTTGCCGGTTGACCCGCCGCGGCGTCCCGTCCGGAAGCGCCTCGACGAGCGCCGAACGGGGTCTATTTAACCGCTGCGCGTTCAGTCGTCGCGCGGCACGAGCAGTGCGCGCGCTTCCGGGATGCGTGACCACGGAGCGACCTCCACGACCGTCGAGACCCCGCCTGCGCCGACGGCTGCCTTCACCTGGCGCAGGCCTTCCCGTAACCGTCCTTGCAGCATTTCGCCCTCGGCGGCGATGAGCTCGAGCTGCTCGCCGGTGTGCTCGGCGAGCTCCGCCACCTCGAGGCGGAGCTTGAGCGCGGGCGCCGGCAGCTCGGCGAGCTTCGGCGCGAGCGCTGCGCGGAGCCGTGCCGGGTCGGCTGTCGGCTCGCGAAGCGTCACCGTCCGGCGCCACGAGGCGCCGCCGACGAGCCGCGCCCAGAGCGCGACCTTCCTCGGCGGCCGCCCCGCGCGTTCCGGTCGGGAAAGGAGCTTCTCGAGCAGCACTGCGAGCCCTCGCCGGAGCGTCAGCTCGTTGCCGACCGCTTCCGGGAACTCGAGCGTCTCGTGGAGGGAAGTCGCCGGCCGTCGTGGCGCCACCTTCCCCTGCTCCTCTCCTCTCGCCAGGCTCCAGGCGCGCCGGCCGTCCGGCCCCAACCGTTCGGCCACTGCGCCACCCGGAAGCCCGGCAAGCTGTCCGATCGTCTTGACTCCGAGCTCTTCCAGCTCCTCGTAGCGGCGCCGGTCGAGCGGCAGGAGCTGCAGCGGGAGCGGCGCGATGAACGAACGCGCCCGGTCGTCGGAGACGATCAGCGCCTGCCCCGGCCGCGCGACATTCGCTGCCGCGAGCGCCGCGAACCGCCGCTCGGCCGCCCCGGCGCGCGGGTCCCAGACCGTCCCTACCGCAGCGAGCGCCCGCTTGAGCGCCGGCTCGAGGCCGCCGTACAGCCGCTCGACACCCTTCGAGTCGAAGTAGACGAGCCCCGGTTCCGCCGGTTCCACCGCGAAGCCCGCGTCCTCGAGGCGGCGCAGGATCTCCTCCCACGCCTGCTCCACCGTCGCCGGGTCCTGCTCCACCAGCTCGAGCTCCGGGCACATCGCGAGCGCCT
>JAICUZ010000337.1 GCA_025935595.1 Burkholderiales bacterium | reverse complement strand
TGACGCAGGCGCGCCTCGCGCTCGTGGTGCTCCCGGTCGAAGGCGACCGCCTTCGTGTGGTGGCCGCCGACGGCGAAGACGACGAGCTGGTCAGCAGCCTGCGCGGGCACGAGTTCCGCAGGGACGCGTCGAAAGTCGGCCGCGTGCTCGAACGGCAGCAGAGCTCCCGCATCGACTCGCTCCTCGACGACCTCGATGTCGATCAGGCCGAAACGCGCGCACTCGGCGCGCGCACCGGGCTCTATGCGCCGCTCGTGGCCCGCGGCCGCGGGCTCGGCGTGATCGCAGTGCACGACAAGCTGACCACCAATGGACGCTTCACCGACGGGGATCTCCGGCTTGCCGAGATCTTCGCGGGTCGTGCAGCCGTCGCTCTGGCACTGTCGGAGCAGATCGCGAGGGACACCGTCCGCCGCGTCGTGGGTGCACAGGAAGAAGAGCGGCGACGGCTTGCGCTCGAACTGCACGACGAGACGGGACAGGCGTTGACCTCGATCCTCCTCGGCCTCAAGGCGATCGGTGGGGCGAAGAGCAAGGAGGACGCCGAACGCGCCGAAGCCGACGTTCGTGCGCTCGTCGTGCAGGCGCTACAGGATGTTCGAGCGCTTGCCGTCGAGCTTCGCCCCTCCGCGCTCGACGATTTCGGTCTCGCGCCGGCGCTCGAACGGCTTGCGCACACCTTCGCCGAACGAAGCGGCATCGAGACGACCGTGGAGACGCATCTCGAAGCCCGGTTGCCGCCCGAGATCGAGACGACCCTCTACCGCGTCGTGCAGGAAGCGCTCTCGAACATCGTGAAGCACGCGGCCGCAGAGCGCGTGAGCATCGTCGTCTCGCAGCGTGGCGGAACGGTCGCCGCGACGGTCGACGACGACGGTCGCGGCTTCGACGAAGGTGCCGTGCGAGCGGACGCCCTTGGCCTCACGGGGATGCGGGAACGGCTGGCGCTCGTGGGCGGGACGCTCGAGCTCGAGTCCGCGCCCGGCCGCGGCACGACGGTGGCCGCTCAGGTGCCGCTCGCGCCCGCCTGATCTCCGACCACGGCGGCCGCGAGATCCTGCAGCGAGCCCGGTCCGCCCATGCTCGCCACCGCGACGGTGTCACCGCCGGCGAGCCCGACGGACAGCACCGGCAGACCACGCAGGCGGCGCGCGGGTGAGCGCTCGATCATGGAGGTCACGACCGACCCGAGCGGGAACGCAAAGGCCCGGCCGCGCGAGGTGAGCTCCAGCCGGCCGCGCGAGACGTCCACCCGTCCCGGCGAGGTCGTGCCGTGCAGCATCCAGATCACGGGCAGCTGGAGTTCCATGCGGGGCACGGTAGGTCGCCGCGCCGGCGCCGCCATCCGGCGCTGCCGAAGAAGGATTGCGGGAAACCACGGATAGAGACGATCGGACACGGGTTATCGTCCGGTCATGGCCGAGTCGATCCGCGTCCTCATCGTCGACGACCACGCGGTCGTCCGAACCGGCATCAAGCTGCTGCTCGCGGCCGAGCCCGACATCGAACCGGTCGGAGAGGCCGGCTCGCGGCGCGAGGCCATCTTCGAGGCCCGCAGCACGCAGCCCGACGTGATCCTGCTCGACGTGGTCATGCCGGACGGAAGCGGCCTCGAGTCGGTTCCACAGCTGCTGCACGAGCAACCTGAGGCGAAGATCCTCGTCCTCTCGATGCAGGACGATCCGCGCTACGTTCGCGAGGCGTTCGCGGTCGGGGCGAGCGGTTACGTCCTCAAAGAGGCGGCGGACGTCGAGGTGGTCGGGGCAGTGAGAGAGGTGGCGCGTGGGGGCCGCTACGTCCACCCGGAGCTCGGGGCTCGCTTGATCGCGGCCGACGCCGAGGCCGCCCGCAAGGCGGAGCTGGATCCGCTGTCGGAGCGCGAGCGCGAGGTGCTCCGGCTGCTCGCGTACGGCTACACGAACCAGGAAATCGCCAAGCAGCTCTTCATCTCGGTTCGAACGGCCGAGACACACCGCGCGCACATCATGCAGAAGCTCCGGTTCACCACCCGGGCCGAGCTCGTGCGCTACGCGATCGCGCAGGGCATGCTCGAAGAGTGATCCGCGGGCAAACCCGCAGATCGCCGACCGTCACCGAGACGACCGGCTCGTCAGGTCCGGCCGGTTGAGGTCGAGCGCGATCGCCAGGATCAGCGTCGCGACCCACCAGTTGGGCGGATCGAATCGCAGCGGCGCGCGACCTCCGACGAGGTCGGAGACGAGCCATACGACAAACCATGC
>JAICUZ010000311.1 GCA_025935595.1 Burkholderiales bacterium | reverse complement strand
GACGACGTCGACGGGGGTGCCGTCCTCGAGGAACGGCATGTCCTCCTCGGCAACGATGCGGGCGATGACGCCCTTGTTGCCGTGGCGGCCGGCGAGCTTGTCGCCCTCGGCGATCTTGCGCTTCTTCGCCACGTAGACGCGGACGAGCTCGTTCACGCCCGGCGACAGGTCGTCGCCGCCCTCGCGCGAGAAGGTCTTCACGTCGATGACCTTGCCGCCCTCGCCGTGCGGGACCTTGAGGGAGGTGTCGCGCACCTCGCGGGCCTTCTCCTTGAAGATCGCCCGGATCAGCTTCTCCTCCGCCGTCAGCTCGGTCTCGCCCTTCGGCGTCACCTTGCCGACCAGGAGGTCGCCCGACCCGACCTCGGCGCCGATGCGGACGACGCCGCGATCGTCGAGGTCCTTCAGGGATTCCTCGGAGCGGTTCGGGATGTCGCGCGTGATCTCCTCGTCGCCCAGCTTCGTCGAGCGGGCGTCGATCTCGTACTCGTGGATGTGGATCGACGAGAGCACGTCGTCCTTGACAAGGCGCTCGGAGAGGACGATCGCGTCCTCGAAGTTGTAGCCCTCGAACGGCATGAACGCGACGCACAGGTTCTTGCCGAGCGCGAGCTCGCCCTCGGAGGTGGAGCTGCCGTCGGCGAGCACGTCGCCCGCCTTCACCTTGTCGCCGAGACCGACGACCGGCTTCTGGTGGATGAGAGTGCCCTGGTTCGAGCGCATGAACTTGACGAGCTCGTACTCGTCCTTGCCGTCCTTCGTCTCGACCGTGATCGCGTCCGCGTCGAGGTCGACGACCGTGCCGGCGTTCTGCGCCATGACGACGTCGCCCGTGTCGACGGCCGCGCGGTACTCGAGGCCGGTGCCGATGAGCGGCGGCTCCGTGATCATGAGCGGGACTGCCTGCCGCTGCATGTTCGCGCCCATGAGCGCGCGGTTCGCGTCGTTGTGCTCGAGGAACGGGATGAGGGCGGTCGCCACGGAGACGATCTGCGCCGGGTTCACGTCCATGTAGGCGACCGTCTTCGGGTCGGCCTGCACGGGCTCGCCGCCCCCGCCACGGCAGAGCACCGTGGGGTTGACGAACTTGCCGGTCTTCTCGTCGACCGGCTCGTTCGCCTGGGCGATGACGAACTTCTCCTCCTCGCTCGCGTCGAGGTAGACGATCTTGTCGGTGACCTTGCCGCCCTCGACGACGCGATACGGCGTCGTGACGAAGCCGAACTCCGACACGGTCGCCATCGAGGCGAGCGAGCCCATGAGGCCGATGTTCGGGCCCTCGGGGGTCTCGATCGGGCACATGCGCCCGTAGTGGGTCGTGTGCACGTCGCGCACCTCGATCGGAGCGCGCTCGCGGGTGAGGCCGCCCGCGCCGAGCGCGGACAGGCGCCGGCGGTGCGTGAGGCCGGCGAGCGAGTTCGTCTGGTCCATGAACTGCGAGAGCTGCGAGGACCCGAAGAACTCCTTCAGGGCCGCCACGACCGGGCGGATGTTGATGATCGTCTGCGGCGTGATCGTGTCGACGTCCTCCGTCGTCATCCGCTCGCGGACGACCCGCTCCATGCGGTAGAGGCCGACCCGGAATGCCTCCTGGATCAGCTCGCCGACCGTGCGCAGGCGCCGGTTGCCGAAGTGCTCGTACTCGTCGAGCTCGCCGCGGATGGGCTCGCGGGAGAGCGTGATCGCATCGGCTGCGAAGTCCTTCGTCTCCGGATCGACGCCCAGCTTGATCGGAAGATCGACTAGGCGCTTGACGAGGGCGACGATGTCCTGCGTCGTGAGGACGCGGACCTCGTCGGCCACGGGGACCTCGAGCCGCTGGTTCAGCTTGTAGCGGCCGACCTTCGTAAGGTCGTACCGCTTGGGGTCGAAGAAGAGCCCGCGCAGCAGGTTGCGCGCGTTCTCCAGCGTGGGCGGCTCGCCCGGGCGCTGCTTCTTGAACACCTCGACCACGGCCTCCTCTTCACGGGTGGTCGTGTCCTTGTCGAGTGTGTTCGCGATGAACATGTTGTTGTCGAAGACCTCGAGGATCTTCTCGTTCGTCGACATGTCGAGCTCGTTGCCCGTGGACGGATCCTGCGCCGGGAGAGCCCGGAGAAGCGTCGTGATCGGGAGCTTGCGCTTCCGGTCGATGCGGGCGTAGACGATGCCCTTCTTGTCGATCTCGAGCTCGAGCCAGGAGCCCCGGCTCGGCATGAGGTTGGCGATGAAGACCTGCTTCGTCGGGTCCTTGGGCTCCATGAGGTAGGCACCCGGCGAGCGGACGAGCTGCGTCACGATGACGCGCTCGGTGCCGTTGATGATGAACGTCCCGTGCTCGGTCATCATCGGGAAATCGCCCATGAAGACCGTCTGCTCCCGGATCTCACCCGTCTCCGTGTTGACGAAGCGGATGCTCATGGAGAGCGGGGCCTGATAGGTCAGGTCCTTCTCGCGGCACTCCTTGATGGAGAACTGGGGCTCACCGAACCAGTAGTCGCCGAACTCGACGGCGAGCGTTCCGGTGTAGTCCTCGATCGGCGAGATGTCGTCGATCGTCTCCTGGAGACCTTCCTTCAGAAACCACTCGAACGACGCCTTTTGGATGTCGATCAGGTTCGGAAGGTCGATGACGTGCTTCAGACGTGAAAAACTTTTGCGCGCGCGGCGCGCGGCGACCTTGTTGGTCAAGTAGTGAGACCTCCCTCTAGGCAGGGTCGAACGTCAAGATTGCAGGCAGAAACGCAGTACGGCGGCGCGACCCTTGAGAGTAGCAAACGAAACGGCCCCTCCGCAAGGGAATCCCTGCGGTGGCCGCTTCGACGAGACAGCACTATAGCGCGCCCGCCCG
>JAICUZ010000362.1 GCA_025935595.1 Burkholderiales bacterium | reverse complement strand
GTCACCGCCCGCCGACACCCACCCGCGTCCGGCGAGCTCGAGCGCGTCGTCGACCGTCTTGCCCTTGACCACGCCGTTCAGGTCGAGCTGCACGGTCTCGGTGCGGAGCAGCCCCCCGCCGTGCAGTGAGATCGAATACCACGAAGGAATCGCCGCGGGCACGACCGCGCCGACGTCCGGAGGGAGTCGGTCGAAGTCGCGGTCGTAGCCGGCGGCGAGAATCGCGCTGCCGACGGCCGGCGTCACGAGCCCGTCGGTCGCGCGAGCCGCGTCGAGCGAGAGAGAAAGCATCGACGCGAATTCCCCCGAGACGAGCGTCAGCCCCAGGGGCAAGGCGTTGACGCGCGAGAGCTCGGAGGAAGGGCGGAATCTGCTGAAGCGCGCGTCACGTTCTTCGAAGAGCGCGCGCACGAGCCCGGCCGGCATGCCGTACGGCAGCGCGACGTCGCAGCCCATCGCGCGGAAGCCGTTCACGACGCCCCCGACTGGACCTGCGGCTGCGCGCTGCCGGACGGGCCGATGTTGGAGTACGACCCGGAGTCGTCGTCATCGAAGAACGACGAGTCCGACTCGTCGTAGCTCGACGTGGTCGTGACGGTCGTCCTCGCGGTCGCGACGCGCTGGGCGGTGCCGGGGTGCGTGGAGCGGGCGACGGCCGCGAACCCGGCGAGCGCAGCGGCGGCGGTGATGCCGATCGCGTAGCGGGCGACGGTGACGCGGCGGCGGGCTTTCTCGATCCGGGTCATGCGCCCAGCCTGAGGGCCGCGCCTAAGCCGGATCTAAGACCTAGGTTGCGTTTCTGTTCAGACTCGCGCGGTCGCGCCGGCCAATCTGGCCTTGAGACGCAGGATCGCCTTGGTGTGCAGCTGGGACACACGCGACTCGGTCACACCGAGCACCTCGCCGATCTCCCGCAGCGTCAGCTCCTCGTAGTAGTAGAGCGTCACGACGAGCTTCTCGCGCTCGGGCAGGCGCGCGATCGCCTCCGCGAGCGCCTCCCGGGTCTCCGTCTCGTCGAGCACCTCGGCGGGCCGCGGGCCGCTCGTGTCCTCGATCGTGTCCATCAGCGAGACCTGGTCGCCGTCGCCCGACACCGACCACAGCTCGTCCAGGGCCGCGATCGAGGAGCGGGAGATGTCGGTCAGCGAGTCCTCGAGCTCTTTGACCGTGACCCCGATCTTGTCGGCGATCTGCTCGTCGGTCGGTGCGGTGCCGAGCTTCGCCTCCAGCTCGGCGATCGCGCGCTCGATCTCGCGGGCGCGCGACCTGACGCTCCGCGGCACCCAGTCGAGGGCGCGGAGCTCGTCGATGATCGCGCCCTTGATGCGGGCGATCGCGTAGGTCTCGAACTTGATGTCGCGGTCGGGGTCGTAGCGCTCGATCGCCCCGATCAGTCCCAAAAGGCCGTAGGAGACGAGATCGTTCTCGTCCACGTGCGCCGGCAGGCCGGATCCGAGGCGCCCCGCCACGTATTTGACGAGCGGCGCGTACGTCAGGATCAGCCGGTCGCGGATGCCCTGATCGCCGGACTGCCTGAATTCGACCCAAAGAGCGTGGGTGTCCTCTCCCGCCACGAAGGGAGAATACGCCTTAGGCGCGGGTTTTCCTTAGTGCCGACCAGGCGAGCGTCGCCATCCAGGCTGCCAGAGCGCCGGCGGCGACGGCAATCGGCCAGCGCGCGGCCTCTGCGGTCCACACGGCGATCGCGGCGAATCCGACCGTGATGACCGAGAACAGCACCGCGAGCGGCACGAGGTGAGCGTACTCGGGCGCCGATACAATTCGCGAAGCAACCGAGGGGCGTGGCGCAATTGGTAGCGCACCGGTCTCCAAAACCGGGGGTTGCAGGTTCGAGTCCTGTCGCCCCTGTTTTTCCAAGCAAGCTGTCGGTCTCCGAGCCGACG
>JAICUZ010000211.1 GCA_025935595.1 Burkholderiales bacterium | reverse complement strand
CGTTGCCGGACGACGGGAGATTGTTCTGATGAGCACCGAGACGCCGCGCGCGGATGCGGCCGCGGCCGCGGTCGGCGCCGTCGACCTGTTCGTGCTCCGCCGCGTCAGCGGTGAGCAGTTCGTGCATTTCGGCGGGAGCGGTCGCGGTGCGGGCTGGGCCGGCATCGTCGACGTGGACGCGGGCGAGTCCGGCGCGCTGTCGTCGAGCCTCGCCACCCGGTCGCCGGCGCGGGTGGTGCACGCAGGCAAGGACCTGGTCTTCGGGCCGTACTACGCGAACGCCGCGGCATTCGTGCCGGTGACGAACGACGTGGTCGTCGTCTTCGGTTTCGAGCAGCCGCCGGAAGGAGCCTCCGACGAGGCGCTGCACGCCGCCGCGACGATGGCGGCCGACGCCGTCGGTGACGTCACGCCGGCGAAGCGGCTCGCCGACGAGCTGGAAGAGCTCGAGGCCGTGCGTGCGGCGCTCGCCGTCGACACGGACGATGTGGGGGAGGCGATGCGAACGCTCGGTCGCGTGGCGGCGGAGATGCTCTCGTGCGAGCTCGCGGCGGTGTACCTCGCGGAAGGCGGGCGCCTCGAGCTGGCCGATCGCGGGTGGACCTTGCAGTCGCGTCGCGAGTCGGTTGCCGCGGCGCTGAAAGGTGTGCTCGACGACGGACGGTTCCCGTACTGCGTCCAGGACGCGAGCGTCGTGCCGCTGCCGTCGCCGCTCGACGAGGAAGGCGGGATTCGCTCGTACTACCTGCTCGAGCTGCAGGGGCTCGCGCGCGGCGTGCTCTTCGTTGCGCACACGGACGTGGCGCCGCGCGGGTTCACGCTCCTCTGCCGTCGCCTCGGGCTGCGGCTCGCCGATGTCGTCTCGGCGCAGCTGGGCGTGGCGCTCACACATGAGTGGGCCCGCGACGAGGGAGCCCGGCTGGACGCCGAGTTCGCTCGGCTCGGCGGCCCCTAGCCGAACTGCTGCCAGTGCCCTTCCGAGACGACGTCGACGGTTCCGTCGACCACTCTGATCGCGGTGTCGTCGTCGATCGCGTAGGCCGGGTTTCCCAACCCGGCCGCCCATTGCTCGGCGGCGGCCATCGTGTTCTCCGGCAGATCCGGGTGATCGACGTGCGGGAAGATCGAGAAGTCGACGATCCCCAGTGCGCGGTCGCCACCGTCTGGCGGGTTCCAGACCTTGAAGTCCTCGCCGATGCGGGGCGTCATGACCATGCTCCCGGCGCTCAACGAGACCCAGACGGGGCTCAGCGAGGGCACGAGGTCGGCCAGGCCCGACTCCCGCATGTGGTGAGCGAGGTAGAGCGAGTCTCCGCCGTTCACGAGCAGGACGTCGGCTTCCTGGACGGCGGGGACCCAGAGCTCCTGATCGAGGGTGGCAAGGGCGGAGACCTCCAGCACGCCGAGGGATCCCCACCCGAGCTCCACCATCGGCGTCGTCGCTCCGCCGGTGAGGAACCGGTACGAGCCGTGAATGCCGCGCGGTGCGTGCCCGTACGACGCGGTCGGAATGCAGAGCGCGCCGCACTCGGATATCGGCCGGCCGAGCAGCTCGACCATCGCGCTTTCGATGCTCGGATTCTTGATCCCGGCGGACGTGAGAAGGAGCTTCACTGCAGCTTCCTCCAGTTCCCCTCGGAGACGACGTCGACGGCGCCGTCGACCACGCTGATCGCCGTCTCGTCGTCGATCGCGTACGCCGGCCCCGGCAGGTCGACCGCCCAGCGTTCCGCCTGGGCGAGCGTGTTCCGGGGCAGGTCGGGATTGTCCAGGTGCGGGAAGATCGAGAAGTCGACGACGCCGAGGGTCGCGTCGCCGGCGGGCGACTGCCAGTTGACGAAGTCGTCCCCGATTCGGGGCGCCATCACCATGCTTCCGGCGCTCACTCCGACCCAGACCGCGTTCAGCGACGGGAGGAGGTCTGCGAGGCCGGACACCCGCATCCAGTGCGACAGGTAGGCGGCATCGCCCCCTTCCACGAGCAGGACGTCGGTCTCTCTGACCAACGGAAGCCACCGCTCTTCGTCCAGGCTGGGAAGCGCGGTGAGTTCGAGGACCCCAACCGACTTCCAGCCCAGCCCGACCGTGGGCGTGCCGGTTTCGGTTCCGCTGATGCACCGCCACGCCTGCCGAGGCCCGGCGTACGGATGGCCGTAGAGCGCGGTCGGGATGCAGAGCGCGTCGCACTCGGAGATCGGCTTGCCCAGCAGACCGATGAGCGCGTCTCGGATGCTGTCGTTCTTGATGCCGGCGGACGTGAGGAGCAGTTTCACGGAGTCCCTTCGGTGGCGGTCCAGTTTCCGTCGGTCAGACGCCGCAAGAGGGTCAAACTCATCGGCGCGACGAGCAACGCCATCACGTCGAACCAGACGTAGCCGGACGCAACGCCGGACGGCGGGTTGCCGTTCGGGATCCCGAGCCCAGGCAGCTCGCGCTCCCAGCGCCAGGTGCCGATCGCGGTCCCGTACAGCTCGAGCGAGGCGACGACGAGGAACACGCCCGCGTAGATCGCGCGGTTCCGCCCGCGCCAGAGGAAGAGCAGGAGCAGCGGCACGCCGATCGCGCCGGCGACGTCGCGGCGCGGAAGCACGGTGAGGCCGAGCAGCCCCCAGCCGGCTGCGAACGCGGCCGCGACGATGACGAGCGCCCGTGCGCGAGTGGCGGCTGCCTGCCGCGTTGGGACGAGTCCTTCGTGCGAAGCGCACTGCGCGGTGCCTGGCACCAGACGTGGCCCGGGCGGCCAGGCGCCGGTGGAGCGCGCGAGCGCAAAGCCCGTGAGGTACACCAGCCCGTGCGCCGGCGGCACGAACAGCGGCAGGTTGTGCAGCCGGTAGTGGTAGACACCCCAGAGCAGCGATCCGGTGACCTCGCCGACGGTCGCAAAGCACACCACGCCGAGGGTCTGCAGCCGCGTCTCGAGGGGCACGCGGCTGAGCGCGCCCGCGAGAACGACGAACGTCAGGACGCCGAGACCGAGCTGCTCGGGATAGGTCGCGTACCGGTCGACGGCGAGGAGCGCGGCGAGGTACGCCGCCAGCGCTAGGGCCGGAACTGCAGCTCGTGCCACGACGGCACCGGCGCGAGCTCGAGCAGCGGACGGCCACCGCCGCCCGGATGCTGGTACGCAAACTCGGCGTCGTCCTCGTCCCAGACGACGTCGAGCGCGCCGCGCTTCACCTGGTGGTCGAGCCAGGCGCCGCGGAAGATCAGCTTGCGGAGCCAGTAGACGAGCGACTCGCCGTCGACGAGCGACACGCGCTCCCAGTTCCTGACCAGGTACCGGCCCAGCCGAGACGCGGGGGCGTCGATCATGCCCTGCGCCGCGAGCGTGACGAGATCCTCGATCTCCTCTTCCTCGAGGTCGGAGGTCTCGACGACGCCGAGCTTCACCGCCGCGCTGACGACGCGGCCCTCGAAGTCGCCTGCTCCGAACGAGAAGCGGTAGCCGAGGAACTCGACGACGTAGTCGTCGCCGGAGGAGTAGTTCGCGTCGGGTGCTGGCAGCGAATCGGGCACGATCTCACTGTAATGAGACTTCTGGCGGTCACAGATGTTGAGCGGTGGATCGTGCTCCTGCCGGCGCTCATCGTCGGAGCAGGGCTTGTCGCGGGCGTCTTGATCCTGCTCGGGCGCGCGTTCGCGGTGACGGTGCGCGAGTCCGGCCACCCGCGGCTGATCGTCGCCGCCGTCGTCGGGCTCGCGGGCGCGATCGTGCTCCTGACGTTCCTCGGGGTCGAGCTGCCTAGAGAATGATCACCGTCGTCCCGACGCGGACGTGCTCGAAGAGCCACTCCGCCTCGGGCACCTGCATCCGGATGCAGCCGTGCGAGGCGCTGTAGCCGATCGAGGTCGGCGCATCGGTGCCGTGGATGCCGACGCCGGGTGCGTCCAGGCCCATCCAGCGCGTCCCGAGCGGGTTCGAGGGGCCTGGTGGCACCGGCTTCAGGCCCTTTGCCCACTCGTCGTAGGTCGGTGGGTACCACCACGGGTCGCGCTGCTTGTCGACGATGCGCCAGATGCCTGACGGCGTGGGGTAGATCGCCTGCCCGGTCGCGACGCGGAACGTGCGCACGAGGCGCGTCCCGTCGTAGAGCCGCAGCGTGTTCGCGCCGCGATTCACGACGATCACGGGGCCGAAGTGGCGGACGGTGCGCTTCGGCGGCACGACGTTCGTCAACAGCGTCAGCGGGTTGCGCTCGCCGCTGCGCAGCACGTCCCCGATCGCCGCGCCCATCGTGCCGCGATCGACCGCCAGGCCCGCCTTCGCGGCCGTGAACCGCGGTCCGTCGGCGTCCGCGCCGATCACGGTCGCATCGACGGCGGGCCGGTCGAACGTCGCAGCGAGGTCGCCGACGATCTTGGCGAGGAGGTTGGTGGAGTACTGGACGGGGACGGTGACGCCGCGACCGGGCCGCGCGGCCAGAGCAGACGTCACTGCTGGATCGACGTCCGCGACGGCGCCGACGCGCGCCGGATCGACGGTCGTCACGCCCCTGGGCGTCGTAATCCGGATGGGGCGCGCCAGCGAGGCGGTGATCCGGTGCCGCGCCGGTTCGGCCGTGAGACCGCCGACCCGGACTCCGGACACGGTGACGCCGTGCGCGATCACGTGCGCGGGTGTCGACGCGGGCGCGGCCGCACACGCAAGCCCGGCGCTGCAGACAAGAGCGGCGAGCGTCTTCAACACGGGGCGCGAATTCAACCACGTCCAGGGGTTTTCGGCGAGTGCGTCGTCCGACCCCG
>JAICUZ010000372.1 GCA_025935595.1 Burkholderiales bacterium | reverse complement strand
GAGTCCGCCTGGCGGTTCCGCGACCGGTTCGTCACGGTCTCGGAGGACGAGTGGGTCGCCGCGACCCGCGACGGGCTCAAGGTCGCGAACCAGCGCGGAGTGGGCGCGATCCACGACAAGGACGGCTGGCTCGGCGCCCTCCGACTGTGGAGGAAGCTCGAGGAGCGCGGGCAGCTCTCGCTGCGCGTGTGGCAGTCGATTCCCGCCGACCTCGTCGACGCCGCGGCAGCGGTCGGCCTGCGCTCCGGGATCGGCAGCCCGATGCTCCGCCTCGGCTACCTCAAGGTCTTCATGGACGGGACGCTCGGCTCGCAGACCGCGTGGATGCTCGACGGCAGCGGCGTGCAGATCACGAGCGGGCCCGAGCTCGCGGAGATCGTGCACCGCGGCGCAGCGGCCGGCTTCCCGGTCGGCGTGCATGCGATCGGCGACCGGGCCAACCGCGAGGCGCTCGACGCGTTCGAAGCGACCAGAGAGGTCTGGGCGCCGCTCGGGCTGCGCCACCGCATCGAGCACTGCCAGCTGCTCGGGCCGGAGGATCTCCCCCGCTTCGCAGAGCTCGGCATCGCGTGCTCGGTGCAGTTCTCGCACGCGCCGTCGGACCGTGACCTCGCCGACCGGTTCTGGGCCGGGAAGACCGACGGCGCGTACGCATTCAAGTCGCTGCTTGCCTCCGGTGCAGTCGTCGCGAACGGCTCCGACGCGCCGATCGAGGAGCTCGACCCGCTCGCAGGGATCCGCGCCGGGGTGAGACGCTCGATCGACGGCCGCGACGCCTGGCACGGCGAGCAGTGCCTCACGGTCGACGAGGCGTTCCGCGCCACGTGCGTGGCGCCCGCGTGGATCTCCGGCGACGAGCGCCGCCGCGGCACGCTCATCCCCGGCCACGATGCCGACCTGGTCGTGCTCGACCGCGACCCGTGGGAAGACCTGGACGCAAAGGTGGTCGCCACGATGGTCGCCGGCCGATGGGTGCACAATCCACCCCCATGGGAGTGACCGCGCACCGCATCGGCCGCGACGAAGTCGTCTGGGCCTTCGGGCCCGACATGACGCCCGTGCTCGAGATCGACCCGGGTGAGACGGTGACGCTCGAGACGAACGACTGCTTCACCGGGCAGATCCAGACGGAGGCCGACCTCGTCACGGAGATCGACTTCGAGCGCGTGAACAGCGCGACGGGCCCGATCGCCGTGCGCGGCGCCGAGCCCGGCGACTCGCTCGTCGTCGAGCTGCTCGAGGTGCGGCCCGACGACCGCGGGTTCGCGACGCTCATCCCCGGCATGGGCCAGCTGATCGAGCAGGTGCAGTCGCCGCTGACGCAGGTGTTCCGCGTCGAAGGCGACACGATCCACATGACCGACCGCATCTCGTTCCCGCTTCGCCCGATGGTCGGTGTGATCGGGTGCGCGACCGGCGGCGAAACGCTCACGAACGGCTTCGCGGGGGAGCACGGCGGCAACCTCGACAACCATCTGCACGGCCCCGGCGCGACCGTGTTCCTGCCCGTGCGCCAGCCGGGCGGGATGCTCGCGATCGGCGACATGCACGCGTCGATGGGCGACGGCGAGATCTGCTTCACCGGCGTCGAGATCTCGGGCGAGGTGACGATCCGCGTCTCG
>JAICUZ010000281.1 GCA_025935595.1 Burkholderiales bacterium | reverse complement strand
GAGGATCGGCGTCGCCACGGACGCGACGAGCAGAAAGACCGTGAGCACCCACGTCGCCCAGGTCGTCGTGGTGTCGAGCTCGCGCTGGATCACCGGGAGCGCCGGCACGACCATCGTCTGCTGGAACGCGAACGCCGTGCCGGCGAGCGTCAGCGCGGCGAGCGTGACGTTGTAGTGCTGCCGCGGGTGCTCCATCTAGAGCACGAAGAGCGCGACCGCGACGTACTGACAGCCGGCCGCGGCGACGACGAGCGCGTGGAACAGCTCGTGGTAGCCGAACACGGACGGAAGCGGATCGGGGCGGCGCAGCGCATAGATGATCCCGCCGGCCGTGTAGAGCAGCCCGCCGACAGCGGCGAGCGCGAGCGGCGACATCCCCACCGATCGGTGGATCTCGGGGAGCGCGAAGACCCCGACCCAGCCGAGGCCGACCGCGACCACCGCGGCGACCCAGCGCGGCGCGTCGATCCACGCGACCTTGAGCACGATCGCCGCGAGCGCCCCCGACCAGACGATCGCGAGCACGACGACGCGCCACGTGCCGTCGAGCGCGACCAGGCCGAACGGGGTGTAGGTGCCCGCGATCAAGAGGAAGATCGCCGCGTGGTCGAGGCGGCGAATCCAGCGTCGCGGGCCAGGGGGCCACACGACGCGGTGGTAGAGCGCGCTCACCCCGAGCATCGCTGCGACGCTCGCCGCGAAGACGAGCGCCGAGAGCCGCTCGACACCGCCCTGCGCTCCGATCACGAGCAGCACACCGAGCAGCACCGAGACGAAGAACGTGTACTGGTGCAGCACGCCGCGAAATCGCGGCCGTCGCGTGGCAGCGACCAGCCAGTCGGGCTGCTCGAGCGTCACCCGTCTGAGATTACTCAGTCGCGGTAGCGATAAACGATGCGGCCGCGGCCGAGGTCGTAGGCCGAGAGCTCGACCTTGATCCGATCCCCGGGGAAGATCCTGATGCGGTACCGGCGCATCTTCCCGGCCGTGTAGCCGAGGGTCTCGTGGCCGTTGTCGAGGGCGATGCGGAAGAAGCCGTTGCGGAGGGCCTCGACGACCTCCCCTTCCATCTCGATCTTGTCTTCCTTCGAACCCTGCGCTGCTATCGGAGTGCTCCTTCTGGCCTCAGTTGCCCCGCCAAGGTACCGAACGCGGCGTCCGCGCGACGTTAACGGCAGGCAAACGCAGCCCTGCTACCCTGGCCGCTACGGACGGCGTGGTGCCGTCCAGTGAGATTTCCCTTCTCGTTCCTCCTACGGGTGTTTCGAGCGGCAGATCTCGAACCCCGAATCAAGGAGTCGAACAACACATGAAGTCGTTTCGCCAGCTCGGCGTGGCCGAGAAGATCGTGGAGGCGCTCGCGCGTCGAGGCGTCGAGACGCCGTTCGCGATCCAGGAGCTCGTGATCGCGGACGGCCTGAACGGGCAGGACCTGCTCGCGAAGTCGCCCACCGGGTCCGGCAAGACCCTCGCCTTCGCCATCCCCATCGTCCAGCGGATCGACCCGAAGGGGTCGCGTCCGTCCGCGCTCGTGCTCGTCCCGACCCGCGAGCTCGCGCTGCAGGTCGCCGACGAGTTCGCGTCGATCGGCCCGGCGCGCGGCGTGAAGGTCGCCGCGGTCTACGGCGGCACGCCCGTCTTCGCGCAGGGCAAGCGCGCGAAGGACGCACACGTCCTCGTCGCGACGCCCGGCCGCCTGCAGGACCTCGCGGAGCGCAAGCTCATCCGCCTCGACGGCATCGAGATCCTCGTGCTCGACGAGGCCGATCGCATGCTCGACATGGGCTTCCAGCCGCAGGTCGACGCGATCGTGAAGCGCCTGCCGCGGAAGCGCCAGACGATGTTCTTCTCGGCGACGCTCGACGGCGAGGTCGGCGAGCTCGCGCGGTCGTACACGTTCAACCCGAGCCGCTACGACGCGGAGCTTCCCGCGCACCTCGAGAGCGGCGAGACCGAGCACCGGTTCGTCTCCGTCACGCCGGAGAACAAGGTCGAGACGCTCGTCGCCTTGCTCAAGGAGGAGCGTGGGCTCGCGCTCGTCTTCACGCGCACGAAGCGCGGGGCGGACCGTCTCGTGCAGAAGCTGAAGCGCCACGACGTCGCGGCGGTCGCCATGCACGGCGACATGAACCAGAACGCACGCGAGCGCGCGCTGACCCGGTTCGAGGAAGGCAAGGTTTCGACGCTCGTCGCGACGGACGTCGCCGCGCGCGGGCTCGATCTCGACGACATCACGCACGTGATCAACTTCGATCCGCCCGCCGACGACAAGGGCTACGTCCACCGCGTCGGGCGCACAGGGCGCGCCGGCCGCGACGGCATCGGCATCACGCTCGTGCTGCCGGAGCAGCAGGCGGACGTCTCGCACGTCGCGCGCAAGGTCGGCGAGGCGGCGCAGTTCGAGGCGCAGGGCATGCGTGTCGCACGCCCGCGGCTCGTCTACTCGGGTACCCGGCGAAGCTCCAAGTGGGGCGCGCCGGCCAAGCGCCGCAAGATCTGAACAAGATCGACGAGGGGCGGCGGGCCGCCCCTCGTCGAACCCGCAGCTACCCGTCGTCCGAAGCCGCCTGTGCGGGCGTCGGAATCACACGGCGCACGCGCTCGCAGTTCGCAGCCGCGAGGTCGTGCGGCTCGCGCGCGTTGATGATCGCGACGTCGTTGCCGGGACCGCAGTCGAGGACATCCTGCTGGTTGTCGTTCGCGAGGGCGTGGAGCACGTCGTCTCCCTCGCCGCCGTACTGCGTGTCCTGACCGTGGCCGGGCCACATCCGGTCGTTGCCGTCGCCGCCGTTGAGCGTGTCGTTGCCAGGCCGACCGCGGACGACGTCGTTGCCGGCGCCGCCGCTCAGGTCGTCGTCGCCGCCGCCGCCGCGGAGCAGGTCGTTTCCGCCGCCGCCGATGACGCGGTCATTGCCCGCGCCTGCGTAGACCTTGTCGTTCCCACCTTCCGCGTCGACCGTGTCGTTGCCGGCGAGCGCCGAGATGACGTCGTCGCCGAACGTGCCGACGATCGTGTCGTCGCCGTTCGTTCCCTGGAACTTCTCGGCCGCGGCGACGCCGACGACGCTCAGTGCGACGAGCGCGACGAATCCCGCGACGAGGAGCTTGATGCGCATGAACCCACCCTCCTGGGGTCGATGACCCGGGGATCGTGGGCGCCGCGCGTCAACCGCTCTCCGGCTTCTCGTCAGGCGGCTGTAAAACCGGGAGGCGCACCTCGAAGCGCGTCGACCGGCCCGGATCGCTTTCGACCGCGACGCTGCCGCCCATCTGCTCCGTCAGCTGCTTGACGATCGCGAGCCCGAGCCCGGTGCCGACGCGGCGCGAGTCGCCGTAGCGCGACCAGAGGAAGAACCGGTCGAACGCGCGCGGCACCTCGTCGGTCGCGAGCCCCGGTCCCGTGTCCTCGACGGCGATCAAACCTGGATGCGCGGAGATCGAGACACGGCCGCCGGGCGGCGTCACCCGCAGCGCGTTCTCGACGAGGTTCGAGACGACCTGGAGCGACCGCTCAGCGTCGCCGACCGCCGGCGCGCCGCCGTTCACGTCGAGCACGAGGTCGACGCCGAAGGAGCGCGCCTGCGGCTCGTAGCGGCGGATCG
>JAICUZ010000338.1 GCA_025935595.1 Burkholderiales bacterium | reverse complement strand
GCAGCGCAAATCGCGAATCGACGTCGCTCGTGTCGATGACGACGCTCTCCGTCAGCTCGAGCACGAGTTGCTCGGGCGGAAGCTGCGACAGGTCGAGCGCCTCCTCGACGTGCGAGACGAAGTCGGGATGCTGCAGCTGCCGCGCCGACACGTTGACCGCGATCTCGATCGGGCGGCCCGCGCCGCGCCCGAGCCTCGCCGCGTACTTGCACGCCTCGAGGAGCACCCAGCGGCCGATCGGCACGATCAGGCCCGAGCCCTCCGCGAGCGGGATGAACTCGTCCGGCGGCAGCAGGCCGAGCTCCGGATGCTGCCAGCGGAGCAGCGCCTCGTACGCCTCGATCTCGCCGGTCGCGAGCGACACGATCGGCTGGTAGTGGAGCCGCAGCTGGTCGCGTTCGACCGCGTCGGCCAGCTCGCCGATGCGGCGGAAGCGGATGACCGCAGCCTTGTCCAGCTCCGGGTCGTAGAACGCGAAGCCGAAGCCGGGCTGCGACTTCGCGCGATACATCGCCGCGTCCGCCTCCTTCAGGAGCTCAGCGGGGTCGTCGCCGACGGAGATGCCGATCGACGTCTCGACCGACAGCCGGCGACCCTCGATCTCGATCGGCTCGGCGAGCGACTCGTGGATCCGCTGCGCGACGATCGAGATGTCGCCCGGGTCGACGACGCGCTCGATGATCACCGCGAACTCGTCGCCGCCGAGACGCGCCGCGGTGTCCGCCGCGCGGATCACCGTCTGCAGCCGGTCGGCGAGCGCGCACAGCACGGCGTCGCCGATGTGGTGGCCGAAGCGGTCGTTCACGCCCTTGAAGCCGTCGACGTCCGCGAAGAGGATCGCCGTCTTCTCGCCGGCCTGGCGAATCGCCGCGATCGCGCGCTCGAGACGGTCGTTGAAATGCGCGCGGTTCGCGAGACCCGTCAACGGGTCGTAGAGCGCCTGGCGGCGAAGCGCTTCCTCCGCCTCGCGCTCGGGCGAGATGTCGAGCAGGTAGCCCTGCAGGTACATCGGCGTGCCGTCCTCGTCGCTGACGACGACACCGGCGTCGCGGATCCACACGTAGTGGCCGTCGCGTGCCTTCAACCGGTACTCGGTGTTGAGCGGCTCGTGCGTCGCGTGCGTGTGCTCGTGCGCTTCGAGCACACGCGCCTTGTCCTCGGGATGCAGGAGCTTGACGAAGAGGTCGGCGTCGTCGCGCCAATCCTGGACGGAGTAGCCGAGCAGCCCTTCGATCTGGCGGCTCGTGAAGATGTTCGAGCTCGTGGCGTCGAGCGCGTCGACATAGATGACGAGCGGCAGCTGCTCGACGAGCGTGCGGTAGCGACGGTCAAGCTCGCGACGCTCGCCCGAGGCTGCCTCGCGTTCGAAGACGATGCTCGCGACACCCGCGGCCATCTCCACCACTTCGAGCTCGCGCTCGCTCGGCCGGCGCGGCACGCCGTAGTAGAGCGCGAAGGTTCCCGTCACCTCACCGTCGGCGTCGAAGATCGGCGTCGACCAGCAGGCGCGCAAGCCGTGCTCCTCGGCGAGCTCCGCGTAGTCGGCCCACAGAGGGTCACGTGCGATGTCCTCGACGACGACCGTCTGCTTGGTCGCGGCCGCTGTCCCGCACGACCCCGCCGTGACCGTGATCGGCACGCCGTCGACGGCGTCGTTGTACGACGCGGGCAGCCGCGGCGCCACGTAGGTGCGGAGCGTCTGCGTCTCGCGGTCGACGAGGAGCACGGAGCCGATCGCGCCCGGCGCCTGCGACTCGATCAGGTCGATCAGCAGCTCGAGCACCGAGCGGGCATCAGCCCCGGCAGCGACCTCCGTCAGCAGCACGCGCTGCATCTGCAGCAGCGTCAGGACGTGATCCGACGGATCGTGCGCAGGGGCTACCGAAGCCACACCTCACGCATCGGTGAAAACAGGGACATCCCCGTCACCCGGAAGGGTGAGGCGACCCCCCTGCAACCGACCAGGAGGCACCCGTCGATTCGCCCGCAGGCACGGTGTGCGCGCGCTCCGCGCGCTCGTACGGTCGTCGCAGGGCTCGCAGCGAGCGGGCCATGAAAAGAGGAGGAACCATGAGCAGGCTTCGGTCACGGCGGCTCATCGTGATGACGGCTCTGGCGCTGTCGCTCGTCGGTGTGGGAACGGCCCTGTCTGCGGTCGTCTCGCAGCAGGTCATCGCCGACACGGGCAACGTTCACATGAAGATCGTCCGCACGAGCGCCACCGACTTCGACACCGGTTG
>JAICUZ010000205.1 GCA_025935595.1 Burkholderiales bacterium | reverse complement strand
CGTCGAGCAACGGCCGAGCCCGGGCCACTCGACCCAGATGCGGCCGTCCAAGCGCCGGACGAGCTCGCGGCAGATGTAGAGGCCTAGCCCGGTGCCGCCCACGCCGCGGGTCATGTTCGGATCGAGCCGATAGAACTTCTCGAAGACGCGGCGCTTCTCCGCGGGCGGGATGGCGTGGCCCTCGTCGGCGACGTCGAATCGCACATGTGAGCCCGCTCCCTCGACCCGCACCGTGACGCGACCGCCGTCAGGCGAGTACTTGACCGCGTTGTCGACGAGGTTGATGAGGACTCGGCCGACCTTGTCCGGGTCACCGGCGACGAGCGGGACGTCCGCCGGGGAGTCGACGAGCAGACGGTGCGACCGGCCGAGGTGCACCTCCTGCGCAGCCACCACCTGGTCGACGAGCGCGAGAGGGTCGCAGTTCTGGATCGTCACGTTCAGTGTGTCGGTGTCGAGGCGGCTCGCCCAGAGGATGTCGTTGACCGTGCGCGCCAGCCGGTCGGCCTCGCCGGAGACGATGTCGAGCAGCCGCAGACGCTGTTCGTCGTCGATCGAGACGTCGCCCCGCTGAAGCGTCATCGCGGCCCCGTAGATCGCGGCGAGCGGCGTCCGCAGCTCATGCGAGACGGTCGACACGAACTCGGTGCGCATGCGCTCGAGCGCGCGCTCCCCGGTCAGGTCGCGGAACGCGTAGACGACCCCGTCGGGGACCGCGACACCATGGATCGAGAGCCAGAGCTCGCGGCCGCCGAGGTCGAGCGGCAGCGACTCGGGGCGCGGCGCGCTGCTGCCCGCGGTCGCGACCTCGATGCGCGAGACGATCGCCGACCAGCCCGGGATCGCCTCCACGGCGGGCCGGTCGACGACGTCGGACGCGGCGAGGCTCGTCGCGATCGCAGCTGCCCGGTTCCAGGTGCGGATCACGCCGGCACGATCGACGAAGAACACGCCGTCGGCGACCGACGCGAGCACGCGTGCAGCCTGCGCCCGCTCGGCCGCGGCCCCGTAGAGCTGCGCGTTGTCGATCGCGATCGCGGCGCGGCGCGCGAGGTCGAGCGCGAACTCCACCTCGATCTCGTCGCCGTGCCGCTCGTCGCCGTCCCAGCCGAGGCTCATCGCACCGAACGTCCGGCCGCGGGCGTTGAGCGGGACGACGAGCGTCTGGGCGTCGCTCGCCGGCTCGCCGCTTCGAACGACCGTGGCGATACGGGTCTTCGCCGAAGAGGCCGACAGCGCGCTCCGGATCCCGTCGGTTCGCCGGTCGTCCCGGTGTGACAGCGAGACGAGACGCACGCCCGTCTCCTCGGCGACGAGGTGGATGCTGCACCAGTCGGCGATCCCTCCCGCGACGAGCTGGCCGAGCTGCTCGAGCGTCTTCTCGACGTCGAGCGACGAGCCGAGCAACGCGCCCGCCTCGCCGAGGAAGCGCAACCGCCGCTGCGCGGCCTGCTCGGCTTCGTAGAGGGACGCCTGGTTGATCGCGAGCGCGATGCGGTCGGCAATCAGCTCGAGCAGCCGTGCGTCGTCTTCGACGAACTGCGCGTACGCCTCGGAGCCGGCGTGGACGACGCCGATCACGCGATCTTCGACGACGAGTGGGATCGCGACGATCGAGTTGATGCCGCGGTCGCGCAGCGTCGAACGGTAGAGGACGATCTTCGAGAGGTCGGGGACGAGCACCGACACCCGGTTCGCGGCGACGGTTCCGGCCATTCCCTGGCCGATCGGGATCCCGATCGTGCTGTCGCCGCCGAGGCCGCCCGCGGTCGCGCGCACGTGGAGCTTCCCGTCGGCCTCGACGAGCAGGATCGCGGCGGTGTCGGCCTCGAGCACTTCGACGATTCGCTCGAGGAGCGCGTCCAGGAGGCCCTGCAGCGACAGATGCTCGAGCGCCGCCTGCGAGACACGCTCGAGCTTCCGCAGTGTCGCCGCAGCGGCTTCGGCGTCGGCCCGGGCCGCGCGCTCGCGCTGCTCCGCGTGGCGTCGCTCGGTCGTCTCCTCGACAACGGCGCCGACGCCGATCGGCTCGCCGTCCGCGGCGACGACCGGGTAGTAGCTCGCCCGCCAATACCGCAGCACCTCCGGGCTCGCCGGGGTGCCGGCGGCGATCTCGAACCCGATCACGGGGTCACCCGTCTCGAGGACGCCGCGCGCGATCCGCTCGAGGTCGTCGGCGAGGTGTGGCACGACCTCGTGGAACGTGCGGCCGACGTGAGCCTCCACGGCACGCTCGTTGATCCGCGCCAGCGCCTCGTTGACGCGCACGTAGCGGAGGTCGCGGTCCCAGAAGCCGAGCCCGACCGGCGCGCTCACGTACAGAGCGTCGAGGAGGGCCGTCGTCTGCTGCGCGTGCACGTACAGCGCCTCGATCCGGTCGGCTTCGATCACCTGCTCGGTCACCTCGCGGAAGAACGTGATCACGTAGGCCCGCGCGCCCTCTGCGTCCCGGACCGTGGCGCTGCGCACCTCCGAGACGCGCTCCGGGCCGCCGTCGGAGCGAAAGCGGATGAGCATCGTGTCCGCGTCCTCACCGGCGAACGCGCGGCGGCCTGGGAGGTCGGTCGCAGCGAGCAGACGGCCGGAGCGGTCGCGGATCTCGAAGCGGGCCGCCGCCTCCTCGGGCGGAGCATCGAGCAGGGCCTCGACGGACGGATAGCCGGTCAGCCGAGCCGCTTCCTCGTTCGCATAGATCCGACGGCCCGCGGCATCGACCACGAGGACACCCTCGTGGAGTGCCCCGAGCACGTGCTCGAGCACCTCGACCGGCACGGCTGCACCTCTCAACAAACCGCAGCGTACAGCCAAAAATCGCCTGAGTCGGCGGCGATGTCACTTCCGACAGCCAGTTGCTGCTTGACAGACACCATTGGTGATGTCATAGTGATGTCACGATGAATTTGACGATCGTCCTCGAGGGGCTCCAGCAGGATCTCCAGCGGCTCTCGGAGCTGGGGGACGAGCGCTCGGTCCAGGTCGCCCAGCGGCTCAGCGACGCGCTCGCCTCGAACCTGCGGCTGAAGCTGTTCGACCTGCTCTCGCAGGTGGCGGTGGAGCTCTCCTCGAAGCTGCCCTCCGGCCACATCGAGGTGCGCCTCGCCGGGCAGGAGCCCGAGCTCGTGTTCGTCGACTCCCCGGGCGAGTCGGCCGGCGTCGCCGGCGAGGAGCTCTCGGCGCGAATCAGCCTGCGCCTCCCCGAGTCGCTCAAGAGCTCGGTCGAGAAAGCGGCCGAGCGCGAGGGCATCTCCGTGAACACGTGGCTCGTGCGCGCGATCGCGCGTGCCGCCGAATCTCGTCCAGTCCACATCTCCGGCAAGCGCCTGTCCGGCTACGCCCAGAGCTGACGAAGAGGAGCCGCACATGCAGAAGACATTCGAAGTCCAGGGCCCGGTCGAGCTCGACGTGCGTCTCGCGAGCGGCGACATCGAGGTCGATCCGAGCGCCGAGGGGCGCGTCGAGGTCGAGCTGGTCGCGCACGACGAGGAGTCGCAGCGCCTGATCGACAACGCCCGGATCGAGCTCAATCCGCACGGTCACCGGCCGACCGTCCTCGTCGACGTCCCGCAGAAGCGCGGGTTCTCGATCTCGATCTTCGGACGGAGCGGAATCGAATGCCGCATCCGCTGCCCGCACGACTCGGGTCTGGCGGTCCGGACGAAGTCGGCCGACATCTCGACCCGCGGCACGCTCGGCGGGCTGAACGTCGCGACGGCGTCCGGCGACCTCGACATCGACCGGGTCTCCGGCGGCGTCAACGTGAAGAGCGCGAGCTCCGACTTCAGTGCCCGCGAGGTCGCGGGCGGCGTGAACATCCAGACCGCCTCCGGCGACATCGATCTCTCCATCGCACGCGGGCCCGTCAACGTCACGTCCGTGTCGGGCGACATCTCGATCGGCGAGGCCTATGACAACGTGAACGCCAACTCCGTGAGCGGCGACCAAGACCACGGCGCCGTGATGCAGGGCATCGTCGCCGCCCATTCCGTCTCGGGCGACGTGACGATCGCCGTCCGCCGCGGCTCGAAGGCGTTCCTCGACTGCACGACGGTCAGCGGCGACACCACATCCGAGCTCGAGCTGACCAGTGACGCACCCGCCGGCGAAGGCCCGCTCGTCGAGATCCGGGCCAAGACCGTCTCCGGCGACATCAGGATCACCAGGGCGCCCGCGCCCGCAGACACCCAGGAGGTGCACGCATGAACCGTCTTTCGTGGGACTCCACCGCGCCGCGCCGCCTCGGCGGCAAGCGCGCACCGCAACCCCGCCCCGAGGAGATGGGGCTCGTCGAGGCCGAGGCGGAGCTGATCCGCGTCGCCTGGACGAAGCCTCAGCGGCCGCTGTACTAGGCCATGCTCGCTGCAGCGTTGTTCGTGGTGTCTGACACCGAAGAACGGTGTCAGACACCAGGCCGCGGACGGGTCGAGCCGACGAACCGTCCGGCAACCGGCGGAGCTTCGACTAGATGTCAGATCCGAACGGCTTGGCCTCCTCAGCCGTTCGGCCGATAGCCGGCGAGGCGCCGGTCGCACACGATCAGGCTGTGATCTTCGCCGGTCGTCACTCCGCCCACCCGCTTGCGAACTGCAGCACGTGCGGGCGCGTCAGTGGCCCGTACTGGTGGCGGTGGCGGGCGTACCGCCTGGACGACCCCGAGTTCGGCGATCTCCCGCGCCTCGCGATCTACTGCCAGAGCTGTGCCGACCGGAAGTTCGGTCGGCCGCGCCGGCGCCCGCTGGTCGAACGCCGGAAGGCACCGCGCCCGCAGACGTCCGAGTGACCGGTCGCCCGGCCGGCCCTTCGCGAAGGGAATCTAGATCGGCCGGTGATACCCGTCGGTTGCGACGTCGCCCGCGACGCCGAACTTTTCCACGATG
>JAICUZ010000325.1 GCA_025935595.1 Burkholderiales bacterium | reverse complement strand
GCGGTAGAATGCCGAATATGCCAGTGATTCCCGTGCTCGAGGACCCGCTCAGTACCGATGCCGAGCCTGCCTCGCATCCGGCGTGCACGCACGAGGGACACGGCCGTGGCCGTGGCGGCTCCGCCTGCCCGGCCGGCTGACCTCACTGCCGCAGGCCTGACCTGGATCCACCTCGACAGCCCGTCGCTCGACGCGGCGCAGGAGCTTGCCGACCGCTTCGGCTGGCATCCGCTCGACGTCGAGGACGTGATGTCGAAGCGCCAGCGCCCGAAAATCGACGACTACGCCGACGAGGGCTACCTCTTCGGCGTCCTCCACTTCCCGGTCTACGACCGGTCGATCCAACGGCTGAACGCAGCCGAGCTCGACATCTTCGTGGGGCCGGACTATCTCATCACGCTTCCCGCCGTCGAGCTCTTGCCGGTGACGCGCCTCTTCGAGCGCTGCCGGGACGACGAGCGCTTCCGCGATGACCTCTTCTCGAAGGGCTCCGGCCGGCTGCTGTACGAGGTGCTCGACGACCTGTTCGACTACTGCTTCCCGATCCTCGACAAGATCGGGCACAAGCTCGACTCGCTCGAAGACGACGTGTTCGAGGGCCGTTCCGAAGAGGTCGTGCGCGACATCTCGAACGTCAAGCAGGAGATCATCAGCTACCGGAAGATCATCAAGCCGGAGCGCTCGACCCTGCGGGTGCTCGAGCGCCACGTCGAGCGGTTCCTACCGGAAGAGCTGGAGCTGTACTTCGACGACGTCGTCGATGCGGCGGAGCGCATCTGGGACATCCTCGACAACTACAAGGAAGTCGTCGAGGCGCTCGAGGACACGAATGAATCGGTGATCGGCCACCGCCAGAACGACGTCCTGCGGATCCTGACCGTGTTCTCGGTCGTGCTGCTCCCGCTGACGCTGATCACCGGCTTCTTCGGGATGAACGTCCACTTCCCGGGCTACGAGACGATGTGGGCGTTCTGGGTGATCTTCGTCGGGATGGTCGTCGCGCTCGCCGGGATGCTCGTGTTCTTCCGGTACAAGCGCTGGCTCTGAAAGATCACTCGAACGAGTGAGTTAGGACCGGTGCTGCGTCGGGCACCCTCGAGGTGCACGGTCGGGTCGCGAGCTTAGGGACTCGCCTTCCTGGTCGTCGGACGAAGATCGCAGAGGGGGAGCCGCCGCCGCAGCGGCTCCCCTTTTGTCGTCTGCGACTACGCTCGTGCGATGCCGAAGCCACTATGGGCGCCGTGGCGCCTCGAGTACGTGCAGCACGCGGAAGAGCTCGACCGCTGCATCTTCTGCGAGCCCGAGGAGGAGCTGCTCGTCTACCGCGGCGAGGGAGCGCTCGTCATGCTCAACAAGTTCCCGTACGCGTCCGGCCACCTGCTCGTCGCGCCGCACCGCCATCTCGGCGACTTCGGCGCGTTGACGCCCACCGAGGCGGCGGAGGTGCACGCGCTCGCGGCCCGCGGGATCGAGGCGCTTCGCGCGGAGTACACCCCGCACGGGTTCAACCTCGGTTGGAACATCGGCCGCGTCGCGGGTGCCGGGATCGAAGGGCACGTGCATCAGCACGTGGTGCCTCGCTGGAACGGCGACACGAGCTTCATGCCGGTGCTCGGCGACGTGAAGGTCCTCCCTGAGCACTTGCTGCGGACGGCCGAGAGGCTTCGCCCCCACTTCGACGGCTGAACGTTCGGGCGGCGTAAAGCCGCGGCGCTTCCTCCGATCGGGCGATGCCGCGCGCCGATCGAGCGTGCAAGGTCAGTATCGACCGGTGTCACGGCCGGTCTGCGGCAGATGACGATCGTCAAAACCAACAGCAACGCTGCAACGCGGCTCCTGCTTGCGTATCTGACTGCGGTCTCGGACATCGCAGTGGAGCCGGTCGGCTCACGCGAAGTGAGAGTCAGCCTGCTCGGTTCGTACCGCGAGGACGCGATGCGGCTCGCGCTCTATCTCCGTCTCCGCGCGTGGGAAGCCGCCCGACGCGCCGAGGGCGTCGACGTGAAGCTCGAGCTGGACGCCGCGTCCTAGAGCAGGACCCGGAAGACGCCGTACCCGAGTAGCCCGAGCCAGGCGACCTGCGTCGCGACAAGCAGCGGGATGAGCAGTCGCGCGTGGAATGACCGGCCGGCCGCACCCGGCGGCGCCGCGGTCTCTTCCGGCTCGCCCGCATGCTCATGATCGCGTGAGCTTCCCGAAACGTTCGGGACCGCAATGCTCTGTACAACCATACGACCTCTCCCCGAATCGAAACTGACGACGGCTCTCCCGGCCGGCGCCTGCCATCGATCGTGCGCCGAACGCACACCGAAGTCAACTCGCTTTTACCGGAACTTGACGTACAGGCCCGCGAACCCGGCCGAAGGTCCTGGCACTACCGACGCAAGGCGGCGACGGGTGCTGCGCGTTCCTTGGGGTGGTTTTTCGCGCCTCGGTGTGGAATTGTTCGCCGTTATGAGGGCCAATCTGCCGGTCGCCTTGTCATTCAGCCTCGCCGTTTGGGCGTGGATCGGCGTC
>JAICUZ010000307.1 GCA_025935595.1 Burkholderiales bacterium | reverse complement strand
CGATCACCGGGAACGGCGTCTCGGGGTCCATCTCGGTGGAGTTCGCCCCGTCGAGGTCGCACACGTGGCGCGCGAACTCCGACACCGCGACGTGCATGCCGAGGCAGATGCCGAGATACGGGATCTCGTCCTCTCGCGCGACGCGACAGGCGAGGATCTTCCCCTCCCAGCCGCGTGAGCCGAAGCCGCCCGGCACGAGCACACCGTCGACGCCCGCCAGCTCGGCACGCGCCTCGTCGAGCGTCATGTCCTCCGCGTCCACCCAGCGCACGTGCACACGGCAGCCGCTCGCGATCCCTGCGTGCTTCAGCGCCTCGTGCACCGAGAGGTACGCGTCGTGCAGCTTCACGTACTTGCCGACGAGCGCGATCTCGATCGACTCGCGCCGCTCCTTGATCCGCTCGTTCAGCTCGATCCAGTCGGTCAGATCCGGCTCCGGCGCGTCGATGTGCAGCTTGCGGCAGACGAGCTCGTCGAGGCCTTGCTCATGCAGGTCGAGCGGGACGAGGTAGACGTCGGGCACGTCCGAGTTCGAGATGACCGCGTCCACGTCGACGTCCGCGAAGAGGGCGATCTTGTCGCGGATGTCGTGCTGGAGGGGCTCGGTCGACCGGCAGACCAGGATGTCCGGGTGGATACCGATGCGGCGGAGCTCATTCACCGAGTGCTGCGTCGGCTTGGTCTTCAGCTCGCCGGCCGTGTCGATGAACGGCACGAGCGTGACGTGGAGGTAGGCGACGTTCTCGACGCCGACTTCGCGCCTGAACTGGCGGATCGCCTCCAGGAACGGCTGCGACTCGATGTCGCCGACCGTGCCGCCGATCTCCGTGATTACGACATCGGTGTCGGTCGCCGCGGCGACCGCCCGGATCCGCGTCTTGATCTCGTTCGTGATGTGAGGGATCACCTGCACGGTCGAGCCGAGGTACTCGCCCTTGCGCTCCTTGCGCAGGACGCGATCCCAGACGGCGCCGGCGGTGTGATTCGCGGCGCGCGAGAGGTTCTCGTCGACGAAGCGCTCGTAATGGCCGATGTCGAGATCGGTCTCGGCGCCGTCCTCCGTCACGAACACCTCTCCGTGCTGGAACGGGCTCATCGTCCCCGGATCGACGTTGATGTACGGGTCGAACTTCTGAACCTGCACCTTGAGGCCGCGCGCCTTCAGCAACCGGCCGAGCGACGCGGCGGTGATGCCCTTCCCGAGAGACGAGACGACGCCGCCGGTGACGAACACATATTTCGTCACTTACACGCGCCTCCCCGTGAAATCGCTCACGGGATTCCACTCTAGCAGTCCGTCCTCGGAGCCCACGGGTTTCGATGGTAGGGACCGGATCGGTCAGAGCTCGGCAGCGGTCTGCACGAGATCGTAGAGCCGTTTCAGGGCGATCGTCGGGCTCCCACGGCTCACCCCGACCGTGACGACCGTGCGGTCCTCCGCGAGCACGCGAAGACGCACTTCGACGTCCGTCGCCGGCTGGAGCAGATGCCAGGTCCAGCGTTCGAACGGGTCGATCTCGCGGATCAGGACCAGCGTCTCGACGACGCGCGTGCCGGTGAAGATGTTCCGCTTCGTCGAGTGCACCTTCCAGCGTGCGCCGGGCGCGAAGCCGCGCAGGTCGGGATCGACGCCCGTGATCCCGGGCCACCAGTCCGACAGGTGGTACGGCTCGGCGAGGAAGCCCCAAACGTCCGCGCGCGGGGCGAGCAGCTCCGTCGAGCCTACGCTCACGAAGCGACTGCGCGAAAGACGATCGAGTAGCTGAAGCCGACCCCGTCGACCTGGTAGGCGTAGCAGCCGAGGGTCCGGACGCGGGTGACCGACGGATGGACGTAGCCGCCGGACTCGTGCAGCTCCGACGTGGGATGGGCGCGTGTCTGGTCGCTGAACCCGGGCTCGCCCTTCTCGAACTTCAGGATGTCGTCACCGTCGAGCTGGCGGCCGCGGACGAGGACCGGCCCCACATAGCGCGGGTCGATCGCCCACATCGCTTTGAACACGCCGTATTCGGAGTAGACGACGCTGTCGTAGTCGACCGAGGCGACGAGCGACCGCTCGGGCATGAACGGCGAGGCAGGGCTGCCCCACGCCGGGACGCCGCCGTAGCCGTTCCGCTTGAGCGTTCCTTCCTGCGGCGTGAGCGTGCAGCCCGGCCGCCGGACCGGCCGCCGGCGAAGCTGCGAATAGTCGTACTGCAGATACCCAGCGACGCACGAATAGGCGTGGCGACGGTACGCCGCCTGGTGCGCCTTCGTGCAGTGCGTGTACGGGGCGAGGCATCCGACCTTCGACGGAGTGGCGCCCCAGCTGCACGCAGCGGCTGAACGACCTTGCGCCGTGCCGGCGGCGAGAAACGCAAGCGCGAGGGCGAGCAGAAGGGTCTTCATCGTTCGAGCGACGCGAGGAACTCGGCGCCACCGAGCATACGCTCGAGCTCGTCGCGCCGTTGCGCGTCGTCGAGAAGCTCGATCCTCGTGTGCGTCGGGTCGCCGGGCACCTTCTCGACGCGGAAGTGTCGATCGGCGACGGTGGCGATCTGCGGCAGGTGGGTGATCGTGACGACCTGTGCGCGCTCGGCGAGGCGCCGAAGCGTGTCGGCGACCGCGTGGGCCGTCGTCCCGCCGATCCCGGCGTCGATCTCGTCGAACACCATCGTCTCGCCGCCCGCCACTGCGGCGATCGCGAGCGCGATGCGGGACAGCTCGCCGCCGGACGCGGTCTCGGCGACCGGGCCGAACGGCAGGCCCGGGTTCGGCCGGATCAGGAACGCGACGTCGTCGGCACCCGAGGCGCCGGGATCGCGCACCGCCAGGACGACCCGGAACTCACCGTCACCGAGCCCGATCCCCCGCAGCTCCGTCGCGACGGCGGCCGCGAAGGGCTCGACCGCCGTCTGCCGTGCTGCACGAAGCTCGGCGTGTATCCGCACGACGTCGGTCTCGGCGCGCTCCAGCGCCGCCTCGGCCGCCT
>JAICUZ010000247.1 GCA_025935595.1 Burkholderiales bacterium | reverse complement strand
CGGCGTGCACGCGCTCGACGTGAGTCCACTGCGCGAAGCGCTCGGCGTCCTCGACCGTGTTCTCGTGCCCGAAGTAGTGGCCGATCGCGTTCAGCGCGTCGCGCAGCTCCTCGACCGAGCCGCATGGCCGGATCTCGATGCTCATGCGCCTGAGGCTAGACGAGCCGATGCAGGGCGGACGTTCCGATGACCTTGCCCGCAGCATCGAGCGCGGTCAGCGCCACGTATCCCCTGCGCGCGCCGAGGCGGACGATCGTTTCGAAGCCGGTCCGCCGCGCGGTTGCGACCGGATGCAGCGCGCTTCGGCGACCCCCCATGTCTGCGCGCCACTTCGCGACCTCGGTGGCGCCGTTCCAGCTGACGTGCGCGACCGCTCCGCCCGCGTCGCGCGTGACCGCGACCCTCGGCGGCTCCGCGGGACGGCCGACCCACGAGGCCCGGAACGCGCGATAGGTGACGCTCCCGTCGGCAAGTGCCGCGTCGAAGCGAACGGTGCCGTCGGGCGCGAACTCGGTGAACGCACCGGCGGTGCCCCAGCCGACGAACGCGCCGCCGTCCGCGAGCTGCTCGAGGTTCCCCATCGCCCACGCGACCCGCGGTGTGTCGGGCTGGAACTCGCCGACGAGCTTCGCCGTCTTCGCAGCCATGTCGAGCGCGAGCCGGATCGGCCGCGCGTGCGTCGTCGAGGTGGGCGCAGCCGCGTTGTTGTCGAAGATCGTCAACGTGCCGTCGGCGTGGCGCCGCACGTCGTGCTGGTAGGAGAACTCGGCGCCCGGCACGATCGTGAAGTCGCTGCGCTTGCCTCCGAGCCGCCAGAGGACGGCGCCGGTCTGCCGGTGCAGCTTGTAGATCGCCGACGTGTGCCGCGCGGAGACGAGCAGATGGCCGTCGGTGTCGACGCCGACCGAGTTCAGGTGGAAGTAGTCGGCGACGTCGTTCTTCACGCTCGGCAGGTACGACTCGTTCAGGCCGACGTACTTCGAGCTCCGCCATTCCGTCAGCACCTTGCCGGTCGGCACGTCGATCTCCTGGATGACGCCCTCGGTGAGCTGCCCGCGCGCCGGGCCGCCGACGCTCGTGAGGTCGAAGGGGATGTTCGAGTAGATCGTGATCAGCGCCGTTCCGCGTGACGTGAGCAGGAACTCGTGCAGGTCGCCGTGCTCGCCGTGGCCCGCCTTGACCCGGGCGATCTCGCGGTAGCTCTGGTCGGCGACGACGAAGTCGCCGCCGTAACCCCCGAGCACGTCCCCCTCGTACCACGTGATCACCGGCGTGCCCTTGTACGTCTGGACGCGCAGGTTCATCGCGGTCTTCGTCGACTCCGGCCTGAACCAGATCGGCTCACCGCGTCCGTCGACGATCAGGGCACCGTAGTTCGGGCCGGCCTTGCCCGTGATCTGGAACGGCGCGATGAAGATGTGCCCGGCGGACGCAGTCTCGGACGCTGTATTGACGACGACGACCGGCGGCCGCAGGTCAGGGCGGGAGATGAACCTGTGCGGCGCCGCCGGGACGAGTGGCGCGGCCTTCGCGGCCGGAACGAGTCTCGCGCCGCCGACCAGCGCGACCGCGCCGGCCAGGAAGCCGCGCCTCGAGAGAGCTGTCTCCGGCGGCACCGGGCGATTCAATCACGGCGGGCCGCTAGCGTCCGTCCACGATGGACTGGTGCACCTTCTGCGACCGGGACGGCTTCCGGCGTGACAGCGTCGTCTTCGCCGAGAACGACTTCGCTCTCTTCGGCAACCTCGAGGACGGCGGCCCGCTGAGTGGATCCGGCGTGATCGTCCCGAAAGCGCACAGGGAAACAGTCTTCGACCTCAGTGCAGACGAGTTCGCTGCGACCTTCGCCTTGCTGCGAGTAGTGCAGCCGCTGCTCGTCGAGCGGTACAACCCTGACGGCTTCAACGTGGGCTGGAACTGTTACGGCGCCGGCGGACAGGACGTCCCGCACGCTCACCTGCACGTGCTGCTGCGCTTCGGAGATGAACCGAGGTCGGGATACGGCATTCGCTGGTGGCTCCGGCAACCCGAGAACACGAGGCCCGATCCCGAAGCGCCTGGGACGGGGAGGCGTGACTTCGACGTCGTCGCGCACCGAAGAGGTGTCTGACACCACTGGTGTCAGACACCTGTGCGGCTAACCGAGGCGCTGGAGCGGCGCGTACTCGAGCATCAGCCGGCGCTCGTTGCCGTCCTCGAAACGCACGGTGACGACGCCGCCCGCCTCGATGCGCGTGACGATCCCCGTGCCGAGCGTCTCGTGCCGAACAGTGTCGCCCGTCGAGAGGTCCGGGACGTTCTCGCGCGGCGCGAACTCGCGCTGCACCGCCTGCCGGCCGTAGCCCGACCACGATGCCGGACGCAGCCGCTCACGCTCGACGCCCAGGTTCGGCAGTTCGTCGAGGAACCTCGAGGGCAGGTTCGCGTCGTAGCGCCCGTACAGGTTGCGACGCATCGCGTGCGTGAGCGTCAACCGCTCCTGTGCCCTCGTCATGCCGACGTAGCAGAGGCGCCGCTCCTCCTCGAGCGTGTTCTCCTCGATCGAGCGCGAGTGCGGGAAGATCCCCTCCTCCATCCCGATCATGAACACCGCACGAAACTCGAGCCCCTTCGCGGTGTGCAACGTCATCAGCGTGACGAGGCCGCCGTCGTCCGGGTCGTCGCGGATCGCGTCCTGGTCGGAGTAGAGCGAGATCTCCTGCAGGAACCCGGACAGCGAGCGCTCCTGCGCGCCGCTCGAGTCGTACTCGCGCGCGACGCCGACGAGCTCCTCGAGGTTCTCGATGCGGCCGCGAGCCTCGATCGTCCGCTCCGCCTCGAGCGCATCCAGGTAGCCGCTCCGCTCGAGCACCGCCTCGACGACGTCGGCGACGTTCGCGTCGGTCGCCGTCGCCATCAGCGACTGCATCACGTTCCGGAAGCCGGTCACTGCCCGAACCGCTGCCGCCCCGAGACCTGCTTCCTCGGCCCGGCCCATCGCGTCCCACAGCGGTACGTCGAGCCCGGCGGCGTACGCCTGCAACCGCGTGAGCGACGTGTCGCCGATCCCGCGCCGCGGACGGTTCGCGATCCGAAGCAACGACACCTGGTCGTACGGATTGTCGACCACCTGGAGATATGCGATCGCGTCCTTGATCTCGGCGCGCTCGTAGAACCGAGGGCCGCCGATCACCTGGTAGCCGACGCCCTGCCGCACGAGCACGTCTTCGAGCACGCGGCTCTGCGCGTTCGTCCGGTAGACGACCGCGACCTCGCGGCCGCTGTAGCCCTCTTCGACACAGCGGGCGATCTCTGCAGCGACGAACCGCGCCTCGCCGTGCTCGTCCTCGGTCTCCACGACGTGCACGAGCTCGCCCTCGCCGAGGTCGGACCAGAGGTTCTTCTCTTTCCGCTCGCGGTTGTGCGAGATCACCTCGTTCGCCGCGGTGAGGATCGCGTTCGTCGAGCGGTAGTTCTGCTCGAGCGGGATCACCTTCGTGTCCGGGAAGTCCTTCTCGAACTCGAGGATGTTTCGGATGTCGGCGGACCTGAAGCTGTAGATCGACTGGTCCGGATCGCCGACCACCATCAGGTTCTGGTGGTCCTGCGCGAGCAGCTTCAACAGGACGTACTGCGCGTGGTTCGTGTCCTGGTACTCGTCGACGAGCACGTAGCGGAACGACTTTGCCCACTGCTCGCGCGCCTCGGGGAAGCGCTGCAGCACATTGACGGTGAGCATCAGCATGTCGTCGAAGTCGACGGCGTTCGACGCGAACAACCGGCGCTGGTACAGCTCGTACACGTCGGCGACCGTCTGGTCGTAGAAGCTCGCGACACGCGACGCGTAGTCGGCCGGGCCGATCAGCTGGTTCTTCGCGTTCGAGATCTGCGCGTGGATGCCCCGCGGCACGAACCGCTTCGGGTCGCGCTCGAGCTCCTCCAGGCACGCCTTCACGAGGCGAACCTGGTCGGCCTGGTCGTAGATCGTGAAGCTCGAGCGGTAGCCGAGCCGCTCGGCTTCCCGGCGCAGGATGCGACCACACGCGGCGTGGAAGGTCATGATCCAGATCGCCCGCGCGATCGGGCCGACGGCGCGCTCGACGCGCTCCTTCATCTCGCCGGCGGCCTTGTTCGTGAACGTGATCGCGAGGATCTCGTTCGGCTTCACCCCCTGCGT
>JAICUZ010000358.1 GCA_025935595.1 Burkholderiales bacterium | reverse complement strand
GACGGACGCCGCTTCGAGGTCGGCGTCTTCAGCCAGCGGCTCGTCACGCTCTCCGGCGAGCTCGGCGGGCATGACGCCGACGAGCTCGTGTTCGTGCTCTCCGGCAGCGGGAGCGCCGAGATCGACGGGAACGATCGCCCGCTCCGCCCCGGAATCTCACTGTTCATCCCAGCCGGCACTCACTGGACGGCGAGCGGCGACGCGCAGGCGATCTCCGTTCTCGTCCACGAGCCCGACCCGTCGGACGGGCACGCCGTCGTCGACTGCGACGAGGTCGAGAAGGGAACGGCCACCGCCGGGCGCCAGTTCGTGCTGGGGGCGGCGTCCGCCTCGGCAACGCAATTCATCGGCTTGATCCCTCCGGGACGGGCTCCGGACCACTTCCACAACTACGACGAGGTGATCTACGTGCTCGAGGGTGAGGGCTACCTCGACTGTAGCGGCGAACAGGCGCCGATCCGCCCCGGCACGTGCATCCACCTGCCGAAGACGCTCGTGCACAGCCTTGCGAACACCGGCGACGGCGAGATGCGCGTGCTCGGCGTGTTCCGCCCCGCCGGCTCGCCCGCCGAGGCGTACTACCCCGACGGAACGCGGGCCGGCATCTGATGCCGAGGATCGAGCGCAGCGCCACCGTGGTCTGGGAGGGGAACGTCGCCCGCGGCGAGGGAAAGATCACCGCGCACACGGGCGCCTTCACCGACCTCCCCTACTCGCTGCCGACCCGGATCGCCGCCAAGGCGGAGAAGACGAGCCCGGAGGAGCTGCTCGCCGCGGCCCACGCCGGGTGCCTGACGATGGGGATCGCGACGGAGCTGACCGAGGCGGGCACACCCGCGGCGCACCTCGAGGTCACGTGCCGCATCGTCATGGACGAGGTCGAAGGGCAGGGTCATCAGATCGTCGCGTCCCAGGTGACGATCGGCGGCGACGACGCCGTGCCGGACGACCTGCTCGAGCGGGCCGACGCGGGTTGCCCGTTCTCGACGCTGCTGCGGAACGCAGGCGTCGCGGTCACGATCACGCGTTCCTGATCTCGTCCCCGTGCTCGTCGAGGTCAGGAGGCCTGCGCCGGACGGTTGCCGGCGTGTCCGAGAGGTGCGCCGGGAACGCGACCGTCCGCACGCCGTCGGTCTCGTCGACCACGGCGAGGCCGAGCGCGACGGCGAGCGAGAACGCCTCGTCGATCGTCTGCACCGGCCCCGCCGGGACACCCGCGACAGCGAGCTCGGCGGCCCAGTCCGCCCCCGCGCGCGCGGCGAGCGCCGCCTCGAGCTGCACGCGCAGCTCGCCGCGGTTCGCCACGCGAAGCTCGTTCGTCGCGAAGCGCGCGTCGTCCTCGAGCCCGAGCACTGCAGCGAGCCTCCGGAACTGCCCGTCGTTGCCGGCGCAGATCATCAGCTCGCCGTCGGCCGCGCGATACGTCGCAAAGGGCTCGATCGACGGATGCACGTTGCCGAGCGCAAGCGGGACGTCGCCGCTCGCCAGGTAGCCCGTCGACTGGTTCGCGAGCAGCGCGAGGCTCGCGTGCAGCAGGTCAATCGTGACGCGCTGGCCGCAGCCGGTGTCGCGGCGCGCGTACAACGCGGCAATCACGGCGATCGTCGCGTATAGCGCAGCGACCACGTCGGTGACGGCGACACCGGTCTTCGACGGCGTGCCTTCCGGCCCGGTGACGGACATGAGACCCGACAGCGCCTGCACGAGCGGGTCGTAGCCGGGCAGCGCCGCGCCCGCGCGTTCGCCGAAGCCGCTGATCTCGCAGTGGACGACCCCGGGATTGACGGCGGCGAGACTCTCGTGGTCGAGGCCGAAGCGCTCGAGCGTGCCCGGCAGGAAGTTCGAGACGACGACGTCGGCTCGCTCGCACAGCCGGCGCGCGAGCTCGAGGTCGCGCTCGTCCTTCAGGTCGAGGACGATCGAGCGCTTGTTGCGGTTCGCCGTGTGGTGGTAGGCG
>JAICUZ010000273.1 GCA_025935595.1 Burkholderiales bacterium | reverse complement strand
GACGGCGAAGATCGCCTGCCCGCCGCCACGAACGAGACCGAACCCGTGCGCGAACGCCGCGAACGCGAACTCCGCGCCGGCCGGCGGCATCGAGTGTGTCTCGGCGAACCGGAGGAGCTTGGTGATCGTCCGCGTACGACTTTCCGGCGCGAGCCGCAAGGTCTCCTCGAGGAGGAGCTCCGCGCGCGGGTCGCCTCCCGCCTCGTAGCCGGAGTACCACAGCGACTCCCCGCGACGAAGGTGCTCCTCGACGACGATGTCGACCGAACGACCCGCTGCGACCTCGGTCAGCAGCTCCTCGGCCCACGGAGTGGCGAAGCCGTGGCGCGGGCCCTGCAATGCGGCAATCGCGGCCTGAACCGAGGAGTAGATCGGTGCGCGCGTGTTCGCTGCGATGCGCGCGGCCAGGGTCGATGCGGCGAGCCCATGATCAGCGACGAGAACGAGCGCGAGATCGAGGCCCTCGACGAGACGCGCAGTCGGACGCCGCGAGAGCCGCCGTGCGAGCGCGGCAGCAACGCCGGCGTCTCGCGGCGCTCCCGCAGCGACCGCGGGCAACGCGTCGACGAGCGTCGTGACGAGCGTGGCGGCGGCCCGCCTGACCGTCGGCGGCGACAGGTCGTTGCGGAACGGGTCGTGTGCGGCGACGAACGGGATCATCGCGGCGAAGCGATCGAGCGGCAGCGTTGCGTCGGGGAGCCGCGCTTGTGCAGCGCGCGCCGCTTTCACCGCGCCCGGCGGCGCAACCCACTGCAGCTCCTCGCCCGGCTCGACCCCCCACAGCGTGGCTGCGACCGCCTCGAACGTCGACCTCCGCGCAAGGTCGAGAACGCTCTCGCCGCGGTAGAAAATGCCGTCGCTCCGAGCGAGGGTGATTGCGGACGACACGGGAGCGGACGGTGCGGCGCGCCGCGGCCGTGCCTGCAACCGGCGCAAGTCACTCGGCGCGAAGAAGCTCTCCCGGGAATCGGTCGCGCGATGCGCGGTCAGGAGGCCACGACTCACGTACGCGTAGAGCGTCTCCGTCTTCACGCCGAGGGTCCGTGCCGCCGCGGCGGTCGGGATCAACCCGGTTTGCCGGAGAAACGCCGACGTCCGATCATCCATATTATTGATTCTAATCAACGTTGATGACGATATGTACAGTCTCGGCATGACGAATCTCATCGACGTCCCTCGCGGTCTCAAGGGCGTCGCTGCTGCCGAGACGCGCATCGGCGACGTCCGTGGAAGCGAGGGCTTCTACCACTACGGCCCCTACAACGCCACGCGTCTCGCGCGCGAGCGGTCGCTCGAAGAAGCGTGGTTCCTCGTTCGAACGGGCCGGCTTCCCGACGACGCGGAGCTCGAGGAGTTCACGCAGCTCGTCGCAGCCCACCGCACGCTTCCCGGGGAGGTCGTCGCGGCGCTCCCGACCGTCGCGCAGCTCGCGTCCGAGGACCGGCCGCTCGAGGCGCTCCGCGCTGCGTATGAGCTGTTCGCGCTCGTCAAGCGCTACCAGCCCTGGATCGATCTCGACGCGGAGGCGCTCGACCGTCAAGCACTCGAGACGGCAGCCGCGTTCGCGCCGATCGTCGTCGCCCTGTACCGGCTGGCACGGGACGAACAGCCGATCGCACCGAGAGACGACCTCGGCCACGCAGCGAACTACCTCTACATGCTCGAAGGGCAAGTGCCGAGCCGCGAACGCGTCCGAGCGCTCGAGGCGTACCTGATCTCGACGATCGACCACGGGTTCAACGCGTCCACCTTCACCGCGCGTGTCGTCGCATCCACCGGAGCAGACGTCGCGTCGGCGGTGATCGCAGCGATCGGCGCACTGTCGGGCCCCCTGCACGGCGGTGCACCGTCCCGGGTGCTCGACATGCTCGACGCGATCGGCGAGCCGGCGAGCGCGGAGGACTGGCTGCAGGCGGCGCTCGAGCGTGGCGAGAAGCTGATGGGTTTCGGCCATCCGGTCTACCGGACGACTGACCCGCGCAACGTCATGCTCAAGGACGTTGCAGCCGAGCTCGGCAGCGAGCGGCTCGCGTTTGCCGCCCACGTCGAGGAGACCGCCGAGCGGCTCCTGCGCGAACGCAGGCCCGACCACCCGCTCTACGCGAACGTCGAGTTCTACGCCTCGATCGTGCTCGACGCGATCGGTCTGCCCCGTGCGCTCTTCACGCCGACGTTCGCCGTCAGCCGCGTCATCGGCTGGACCGCACACGTCGTCGAGCAGACGCGAAACAACGCGATCCTGCGACCGAGCGCCCGCTACGTCGGGCCGGAGCCGTCGTTGTCATAGGGGCTGGCTCTCACATCTCCGGCAGCTCCCCGAGCAGCCGGTACCCCACGCCCCACACGTTCTCGATGAACGCCTCACCCGAGCCCGCCTCGCGGAGCTTGCGGCGCAGGCGCGACGCGTGCGAGTCGAGCGTGCGCGTCCGCGCCGGCGCTCGGTACTCCCACACCTCGTACAGCAGCTCCTCCTTCGTGAACACGCGGGCAGGCTCGCGCGCGAGCTGCACGAGCAGCTCGTACTCCTTCTGCGAGAGGTGGATCCGCCTCCCGCTCACGCGCACGTCGCGCGTGCGCGTGTCGATCCGCACCGGCCCTGCCTCGAGCAGCTCCGGCGGCGCCGGCCGCGCCCGGCGAAGCACGGCGTGGATCCGCTCGACGAGCTCCTGGTAGTCGAATGGTCGCGGAACGTAGTCGTCGCAGCCCTTCCGGAACGCGTGGACGCGATCGACGGCATCGGCCTCCGCGCGGCCGATCACGATCACCGGCGCGTGTTGGGCGAACCGGTCGACGTCGTCGATGTCACCCGCGAGCACCAGGTCGAACCGCCCGCCCGGCGAGACGAGGCGGAAGCCGTCCTCCGGGAGGTGGCGCTCCAGCTCGGGCTCGCTCGCGGCGAGGAGCAGTGCGGCGGACATAGGACGAAGCTAGCCTCGCGCGACCCGCGCGACCAGTTGTCCTTTCGCACGATTCTGCGCCGAAGCGTCCTCAACGCCAGTCGGCGTGACTCGGGGTGACCGGCGAGTCTGTCAGAGCCGTCCGGAGCGAACAACGCCCCAGAGCAGCCAGACCCCGAGCACCGCCGACAGGAAGAAGCCGAACGCCGCCACGATGTGCAGGCCGAGGATGTGCGGCCCGGTCTTCGCGAAGATGCCGATCAGGCTCGATCCGATCAGCCCGCCGGTGACGATCAGCGCGATCACGAGGCGGTTGAACAGCGTGTCGAGCTTCGCGAGCAGATCGTCGAGGCCCTTGTGCACGAACCCCACTTCGATCTGTCCGTCGCGAATTTGCTCGAGGGTGTCGTGGAGCTGGTGCGGCAGTTCGGCGGCGTACATGCCCAGCTTCCAGCTCTCGCGGCGCGCGCGCGCGGCGATGCGTCGCGGCGTGAAGCGCTCGAGCATGAGGTCGCGGGCGTACGGCTTCGCCACCTCGAACACGTTGAACTCGGGGTACAGCTCCACGCCGACCGATCCGAGTGTCGCAATCGCCTTGTCGAGCACCACGAACCGGGTCGGGAGCCGCAGGTTCATCGAGTAGATCAGCCCGAAGGCCTCGCGGATGACCTGAATCGGGTCGATCTCCTGCAGCGTCGCGCCGTAGTAGCGGTAGTACATCTCGCGCAGCTCGGCGACGAACTGCTCCTCGCGCTCCTTGGGGTAGCGGACTCCGAGATCCCAAAGCCGCCTCGGCAGCATCTCGATGCTCTCGGACGCGGCGTCGATGAAGAG
>JAICUZ010000125.1 GCA_025935595.1 Burkholderiales bacterium | reverse complement strand
TCGGGCTCGGCGGGCTGGGCCGCGACTGCGGCCTCGAGCTCCTCCCGCGAGCCGATCGGCTGCGACTGGTGGGACGCGGCTGCGCTCCGTCGTGAGCCTGCGGGCCGTGTGTGCCAGTAGGCGTCGGACTCCTCGGTCGGGATGCGCTCGACCGTCCCCTCGACGCGCACCTGGATGCCTTCGCGCCGGAAGAGCAGCGCCGCGTGGGGATTTTGTTCGAGCTCCCGTCCCTTGCGCGAGGTGTAGCCCGTGAAGAACGTGAAGCCGTGCTCGTCGGCGCTCTTCAAGAGCAGTGCGCGCGCCGACGGTCGCCCGTCGACAGTTGCGGTCGCGATCACCATCTCGTCGCCCTGCACCCACTCGTGGAAGAGCGCGAGCGGATCCTCGGTCATCCCGGCGCCTCGTCAGGAACATCGTGCAGCGAGCGGATCGGCGACGGCAGCAGGAAGACCATCCCGGTGAGCGCGCCGACGGTCGCGATCCAGAGCGTCGGGCGCAGCCCGAGCGTCGAGCCGAGCACTCCGCCGAGCGCGGTTCCGACCGGCCGTACGCCGTTGTTCACGACCATGAACGCGCCCGAGACGCGCGAGCGCAGGTGAGGCGGGATAACGGCGGCTGACATCGCACCGGCCAGGATGTCCAGCAGCATGAGGCCGAACCCGGACAGGAGCTCGGCCGTGAACAGCAGCACGACGATCAGCCAGTGCGGCCCACCCGCCGCTGGAACGAGGATCAGCGGCGCAGGGAAGAGGAAACAGCCGATCAGGAATGCCGGCCCGACGCCGATGCGTCGCGAGATGCGCGCGGTGACGAACGAGCCGAAGAGCGTCCCGACCGAGGCGACGCCGAGCACGACCCCGAGGATTCCCGGACGGATGTGAAGCGAACGAGTCGCGTAGAGCAGGAACAGCGCGAAGTACATGAAGTTGAACAAGTTGAGCGTCGCGATGCCGAGTAGCTCCGCGCGGATGATCGCGTTGCCGCGGATCCAACGCGCGCCGGCCAATACGCCGCCCTCGGCGTGCTCCGCGCGCGGCGGGTCGGGCGCGTCGACACGGCTCATGAAGAGCGCGGACCAGAAGTACGAGACCGCGTCGAGCGCAAGCGCGTACGGCCCGCGTAGCAGCTGAACGAGCACGCCGCCGAGGCTCGTGCCGGCGAGAAACGAGAACGCCCGGCTGCCGTGTGAGAGCGAGTTGGCCGCGACGTAGTCCTCGCGGCGCACGATCGTCTGGAAGAAGCCGCCGTAGGCGACGTAGAAGAAGACGGCGAGCGTCCCGGTGCCAAAGGCGACGATGTAGAGGTGAAGCCATGTGAGGTGGCCGAGCGCGTACGCGACCGGGACGGTTGCGATCAGCAACCCGCGCAGCACATCGGTCACGAGCATCACTTGTCGCCGCCCGGCGCGCCGGTCGACCCAGCTGCCTGCGTGCAGCGAGAAGATGAGGTTCGGGACGAGCGCGATCGTCGTCAGAGCCCCCATCTGTGCCGCCGACGCGTCGAGCGCGAGCACCGCGGTCAGCGGCAGTGCGATCAGCGTGATCTGGTCGCCGACGAGCGACACCGCCTGCCCGATGAAGTAACGGCGGAAGTTCGCGTTCTCGCGAAGCAGCGGCGGCAGCACCGCGCGAAGACAACCAGAACCGTCAGTCGACGGGCACGACGGCGCCGTCGAGCACCTCGCGCACCTTGCGCGTGAGGACGTCGGCGTCGAACGGCTTCTGCAGGAAGGCGACCCCGGGCTCGAGTACGCCGTGCTGTCCGACTGACGAATCGGTGTAGCCGGAGATGTAGAGCACGTGCGTGCCGGGCCGCATCGCTGCGACCGCGCCGGCGACGTCGGGCCCACTCATGCCGGGCATCACGACATCCGTCACGAGCAGGTCGAGCGGGCCGGTATGGCGCCGGAGCAGCTCGAGCGCGGACGGGCCGTCGCCCGCCTGCAGCACCGAGTAGCCGTTCGACTCGAGGATCTCGGCGACGAGCCGGCGCACGACGAGCTCGTCCTCGACGAGCAGGATCGTCTCCTCGCCGACGGCAGGCGCGACGCCCGCTGGGTCGGCGTCGGGCGCGTCGACCGGCGCCCACTCGGCCGGTAGCAGGATCCTGAACGACGAGCCGAGTCCGGGCGCCGATTCCACCTCGATCGTGCCGCCGCTCTGATCGACGATCCCGTACACCGTCGCGAGCCCGAGGCCGGTACCGCCTTCCTTCGTCGTGAAGAACGGGTCGAAGAGCTGGCGACGCTCGGACTCGGTCATGCCGACACCGGTGTCGGTCAGGCGCAGCTCCACGAACGGGGCCTCGTCGACCTCGACGTTCGCCGTCTCGATCGTGACCGAGCCGCCCTGCGGCATCGCGTCGCGCGCGTTCACAGCGAGATTGATGATCACCTGCTCGATCTGCGTCGGGTCGGCGCGAACGGGCGCAAGCTCGGAGCCGAGCATCGTCACGAGCTCGACGTCCTCGCCGATCAGCCGGCGCAGCATCATGTCCATGTCGCCGACCGTCGCGTTCAGGTCGAGGATGCGCGGCTGGAGCACCTGCCGGCGGCTGAACGCGAGCAGCTGGCCCGTGAGAGCCGCTGCGCGATCGGACGCACGTTTGATCTCCTCGGCGTACCGGCGCAGCTTCGGGTCGGGCGTCCCGCCGATCAGGAACTCGCTGTAGCCGGAGATCGCGGTGAGCAGGTTGTTGAAGTCGTGAGCGATGCCGCCGGCCAGGCGGCCGACGGCCTCCATCTTCTGCGCCTGGCGCAGCTGGCCCTCGATACGCGCGACGTCCGTGACGTTGTCGAACGTCACGGCGACCCCTTGGTCCGGAAGAGGGAACGCCTTGACCGAGAAGATGCTGTGCCCGATCCGGTCGTCGGAGTACTCGATCTGGCCCGCGTCGAACACCTCGCCCGTCTCGACGATCTGCAGCAGGCGCTCGATCAACGCCGGCGGGACGTTCGGGAAGATCTCCTTGAGCGGGCGGCCCATCACCTCGGCGATCGCAAGCCCGGTCGCGTCCTCGGTCGCCTTGTTCGCGAAGCGCAATCGAAGCGAGCCACCCGCAGCGCTGAACACGTAGAGCGCCGTCTGCATGTGCTCGACGATCTGGTCCTGCAATCGCAGCATCTCGAGCAACGCGCCGCGCTCCTGCAGTTCGTTCGTGTTGCGCAGGACTGCGCCGATGAACTCCGCCATCAGCCGGGCCGTCTCCACCGCGAGCTCGTCGAAGGCGTTCGGCTCACGGCCGAGGATGGACAGGGCGCCGACGACGGTGCCGTCGCGGTGGAGCGGCGCGCAGATCAGCGACCGGATGCCGAGGCGGGCGCACACGTCGCCGTCGGCGCGTGGATCGACTGCCGCGTCCGACGAGTACACGGCTTCGTCGTTCAACGCCGCGAGCCCGGCGAGGCTTGCCGAGCGGTCGAGCCGAAGCCCGACGTGGCCGGCCGCGACGCCGGAACAGTGGTGGTACACCGTTTCGTGCCCCTCGAACCACTGCACGGCGGCACCGTCGCCGCCGCACAGACGCTGTGCGCGCAGGACGATCGTGCTCGTGAGCATCTCGTGGTCCAGCTCCAGCGCGGCGATCTGCTGCTGTGTCTGCACGATCGCGTGCAGACGCCCGAGGTTCGTCCGCAGGCGGTCTTCCGCACGCCGCCGCTGCGTGACGTCCCGCAACGCGGTGTGCACGCGACCGTCATCGAGGATGCGGCAGGAGTACTCGACCATGATCTCGGTGCCGTCCTTGCGCAGGAACGGGCGCTCAGACCGGAGCTCGCCCGTCCGCTTCAGCTCGTCCGTCCGCAAGGGGGCAGCGGTCAACTCGGCCGACGTGAAGAGCTCGCTCGCATGCATGCCGCGCAACTCGTCGACCGGACGCAGGAGGAGCTCGGCCGCGGCCTTGTTAGCGTCGGTGATCACGGAGCCCGCGTCAAAGACAAGGATGGCGTCGGCGGCGCGATCGTGCAGCTCGCGGTAACTGCGCTCGCTGGCGGCCAGCTGCGCGATCACCTCGGCATTGCGCAGGGCAATCGAAGCGCCGGCGGCGAGCATCCGGACTTCCTCGACGCCCGCGTCGTCGAACGCCTCGAGCGAGGGGCTGCGAACACCGAGCACGCCGCGTACGCGGCCGTGCCATTCGAGCGGCGCGAGCGCGATCGACTCCGCGCCGGGCGTCAGGCAGCGGTCGACCTCGGGGCCGGTCGTCTTCCGGAGCACGGCGAGGTCGCCACGCAAGCACGTGGCGCCGAGCGTGTCCTCGAGCCGGAACGTCCGTCCCTGGAGGGGGAGGTCCGCGCCGGCGCACACGCCGAAGTAGGCGAACTCGTCGTCGACGGTCGAGATCGAGGCGCCGTCGGCGTGGGGGAGCAGCATCAGCCGCTCGACGATCCCCTGCATGACGGCGTCGACCTCGCCGGAGAGCGCCGCAACCTCGAGGTCGGGCCGAAGCGGCGTCACGAGATCAGCCCGAGCCTCAATGCCGTCGCCACCGCTTGCGTGCGCGTCGACGCCCCGAGCCGGCTGCTCGCCTTGCGTACGTGCGTGCGAACGGTCTCGGAGCCGATGCCGAGCCGCTGCGCGATCTCCTCGTGTGCGAGCCCGTCGGCGAGCAGAGCGAGCACTTCGCGTTCGCGCGCAGTGAGCGTTTCCGCCGTCTTCATGGTGTGAGCTCCAGGAGACGAAGGCCGCCCTGCGCCAGGACGAGCTCGCCGCTCGCGATCAGGTGCAGCACGACGTCGACGACCGCAGGGTCCCACTGCTTCCCGCGATGCTGTTGCAGCTCGGCGATGATCTCGGCTGCCTCGAGCGGCTTTCGGTAGAGCTGCCGCGACGTCATCGCCTCGACCGAGTCGGCGACCGACACGATCCGTGCGCCGACGGGGATCGCCTCGGCGGCGAGCCCGTCGGGGTACCCGGCGCCGTCCCAGCGCTCGTGGTGGTGGCGGACGATCGGCCGCGCGCCCGCGAGCAGATCGAGGGGCTCGAGCAGCTTGTCGCCGATCTCCGTGTGGGTCTCGATGATCCGCCGCTCCTCGTCGTCGAGCGGTCCGGGCTTGAGGAGCACGCGATCGGGGATGCCGATCTTCCCGACGTCGTGGAGGATCGCGCCGAGGCGCACCGTCTCGATGTCCTCCGGCGCAACACCGAGGTCCTCTGCGATCCGGACTGCGAGCGACGCGAGTCGTTCACAGTGACCGTGCAGATACGAGTCGCGGGCTTCGATCGCGTTCGCGAGCGCGCTTGCGAGCGTCGGAGCGAGCAGACGCTCGCGCAGCTCGTCGCGCGCGCGGCTCGCCCGTTCGAGCGCGTCGGAAACCGCGGTCTGGAGCTCGGCGTGCGCGAACGGCTTCGTGACGAGTCCGGCGGCGCCGCGTGTCAGTGCCTGGCTCAGCGTCTCGTAGGTGCCGGCGCCGGTGACCAGGACGACCGGAAGCGACGCCTGGCGACTGCGTGCGGCCTCGAGCAGTTCGAGGCCTGACAGGCCGGGCATGACCACGTCGCTGACGACGAGGTCGAACTCGCCGTGGTCGAGCAGCTCGAGCGCGTGCTCGGCACTTTCCGCGCCGACGACTTCGTGGCCGACCGATTCGAGGATCTCGACGACGAGCATGCGGATCACGTCCTCGTCGTCGATCGCGAGAATGCGGCTCATCGGTGGGCGTCCTCTGCAAGCGGCAGGCGCACCGTGAAGCGCGCACCCACGCCCGGCTCCGACGACGCGATCAGCGTGCCGCCGTGCGACTCGGCGATTCCGAGGCTGACCGACAGCCCGAGACCTGTGCCGCCGAGGTCGCGCTTCGTGGTGAAGAACGGCTCGAAGATGCGCGACAGCAGAGCAGGGTCGATGCCGGGCCCGTCGTCGGCGACGGTGACGAGCGCGTGCGTGCCGAGCCGCGAGACCTCGACGTGGACCGTCCCGCCGAGCGGCATCGCCTGGCGTGCATTCGCGATCAGGTTGAGGACGATCTGCTTGAGCTGGTTCTGGCTCGCGAGGACGAGCGCGTCGGCCGCGTCGTACATGTCGACGAGCTCGACGCCCTTGTGCGCGTTCGTACGGCGGACGAGGTCGACTGTCGAACGCACGACGTCCTCGATCTGCACGAGGTGTCGCTCCTCGGCGTTCTCGCCGGCGAAGTCGAGCAGAGCCCGCACGATCTCCTTGATCTCGAGGCCCGTCTCGCGGATCAGCTCGAGCCGGTGGCGTGCGCGCGATCCGTCCTCGGACTCCTTGAGGAGGAACTCGGTCAGGCCGAGGATCGCGAACAACGGGTTGTTGATCTCGTGCGCGACGCCGGCGGCGAGCTCGCCGATCGCGGTGAGCTTTCCGCTCTGGACGAGCTGCTGGTCGAGTTGCTTGCGCTCGGTGAGATCGGTGATGATCCCGAGCAAGAGCCCGTCGGCAAAACCGTGCGAGGTCACCTCGACGACGAGTGGGCGCCCGTCCTTGCATCGGTACGTGCGCGTGATGACGGAGCCCGGCGTGAAACCGACGTTGACGTCGCCTTCGCTCCACCACGGGAACGGAGGCGTCGCGCCGACGACTTCCCCGAGCTCGTAACCGATCAGATCGAGGAACGCCTGGTTCGCAGTCAGCACTCGGCGGTCGCTCTCCCGTCCGACGAGGAAGGGGATCGGCAGGGAGTCGAACAGCTCCACGAGCTGGTTCGCATCGAGGCCGCCGGGGGTGACGGGGAGGGTCGGGGCGGGCCGCATGCCTCACTGGGTATCGCCGCTTCGCCGCCGCGGGACCTTCCCCCGAAACGGGGATCCGCCTAGTAGGCGTCGAGGACGGCGGTGCGGCTTGCGACGACCTTCAGCGATCTCATTCGGCGGTGACGAGCGCGATGTACGCGTCTTCGAGCGTCGGCTCGCGCGACGACACGCGGCCGACCTCGAACCCGTCGAGCTCGGCGAGCAGCGGTTGGGTCAGCTCGCGGTCGCCGGTGCTCTGAACGACGAGCAGCTGCTTCTGCTCGCGCTCCTCGACGGAGACGGCGGTGACGCCGTCGATTGCGCGGAGCCGTGCGACCGCAGCCTCATCGACGCCGAACGCATCGATCTCGGTGACGCGGCCCTCGGCGACGCCGGCCTTCAACGCCTCCGGCGTCCCCTCTCCGACGATCTGGCCTTTTGCGATCACGGCTATGCGATCGCAGAGCACGTCGGCCTCGAACATGTAGTGCGTCGTGAGGAGCACGGTCTTCCCGGCCGCGATCAGGTCGGCGATGGTCGTGCGGAGCTCGCGTGCGCCGACCGGGTCGACGCCGATCGTCGGCTCGTCGAGGAACACGACCTCCGGGTCGTGCAGGATCCCGCGCGCGATGTGCAGGCGCTGCCGCATGCCGCGCGAGTACCCCTCGACGCGTTCCTGCTCGCGGCCCTTCAGGCCGACGAGCTCGAGCACCTCGTCGATCCTCGTGCGCTGCGCCTTGCCGGAGAC
>JAICUZ010000037.1 GCA_025935595.1 Burkholderiales bacterium | reverse complement strand
GAAGCCGCGGTCGTCAGCGAAGTATCCGAAGCAGCCCCGTAGGCGCGTACCCGAGCGCAGTCGCGCGGCCGGGCGACAGCTCGATCACCCGCTGTTCGCCGAGCGCGATGCGCGCGATGCTCTCGCCGTCTGCCACGGCGATCTCGGTTCCGTCGTGACCGAGTGCGATCCGGGTGCCGACGCCTAGATTCCACCTCGGGATGGCGATCCCGAATGCTGCCGACACCTTGCGCGCTCCTACGTTGATCCCGACCACCTTCTGGTAGCCCGGGCTGACCGCCCAGAGGGTGCCTGCACCGGGCGACAGCGCCAACGCCCACGACGACGCAGCCCCGAAGTCGCCGGTCCCCGGCAGGTCGATGCAGCGCGCCTGCGGCTTTGCGACGTTCAGCTCGTGCACCATCGCGGCGCCGTTCCCGGACACATACAACGTGAAAACCATCCGGCCGTCGGGAGACGACGTGCGCGAGAACGGCGTGCCCCAGATCGTCCCCGACTCGTGCGGGTCCTTGATGAGCTTCGCCGTCGGGCTGTCGGTCGACAGGTTGACGAGCTGGACCTGGTAGCCGGTCTTCAGGTACTTGATCAGGAACAGGTTGTTCGCGTAGAGCGCGTCGAAGTCCCAGTCGCCGGCGGTAAGCGGTACCTGCCGCCACGAGTGCGGCGAGATGATCACCGCGGTGTAGGCGCCGTCGACGTGCCTGAGGCCGACCGCTCGTGAGCCGTCCTGCGACACACCGACGAACCTGAACGTCCAGGGGAGCATCGTCTTCGCGTGCGCCCTGCCGGTCCGCAGGTCGAACCACGTGAGCTGCTTGCCGACTCGGTGGACGAGCACGTTCCCGCCGACGAATCCTCCAGGCACGGTGAAGAGGTGCTTACCGGTTCGCAGGTTGGCCACGGACACAGGCCCGAGAGCCGTGTGCCGGTATGCCACCAGCGTGCCGTGGGAGAGCGTGAACTGGCTCGGCGCGCAGTTGAGCGGCGAGCAGGCGGCGGCGCTCGCGGCTCCGGGGAGCAGCAGGAGCGTCACAGCGGCGAGGACGAGCAGCAGACGCGTCATGCGGGCAATACGGATCATGGACCCCCGGAGGTCCACGCGCCGTATGGACCTCGTGGGGAACGCCCGTCGTAGAGTCGTGGGGTGGCGGAGCGCGCCTGGATCCGGGGTGCCCAGCGAGGCTCAGTCGACGACCTCGAACGGCTCTTCCGTGAGCACTGGCCGCACGCGCTCCGGGCTGCGCGTCTCGTCACGGGCGACGCCGCAGCCGCCGAGGATATCGCCCAGGAGGCGTTCCTCGCGGCCGTCCGCAACCTCGACCGCTTCGACCGCCGGCGGCCGTTCGGTCCCTGGCTGCACCGCATCGTCGTCAACCGTGCGATCGACTGGACGCGCGCCCGCCGGCTGCGCGCCGAGGTCGAGCTCGGCGACTATCACGCAGCGCCTGCTCCGCCGGAGCCGAACGACGACGCGTTCGCGCGGATCGCTTATCTCCCGCCGGAGCACCGCGCGGTCGTCGTGCTCCGCTACCTGCTCGAGTACACGCCGGGGGAGATCGCCGAGCTGCTCGACCTGCCCCGCGGCACCGTCAACTCGCGGCTCCGCCGCGGCCTCGATCGGATGAAACGTGACGCCTGAGGACAGGGCCTGGGAGGTCGTGAAGCGCGCGTTCGAGGAGCGCACGCCCGCTCCACCTCGCGGAGCTCGTAACAGACTGTTACTAGCTGGGGCTGCGGCGGTCGTGGCCGTGGTGGTCGTCGCGGCCCTGTCGCCGCCTGGGCGGGCGGTGTTCCACAGCGTCCGCGAGGCGGTCGGGATCGAGCACGCCGAGCCGGCGCTCTTCTCGCTGCCCGCGCCCGGCCGGCTGCTCGTCGTGTCCGCGGACAACGGCGGCACCTGGCTCGTCAAGGCGAACGGCTTCATGCGGAAGCTCGGCCCGTACGCCGACGCCGAGTGGTCGCCGCACGGCCTCTACGTGATCGCAACCGAGCGCAACGAGCTCGTCGCCTTCGACCCCGACGGCGGCGTGCGCTGGCAGCTCGCGCGGCGCGATCCGTCGTGGCCGCGCTGGGAAGGAACGATGACCGACACCCGGATCGCGTACCTCGCAGCGTCGGGGCTCCGCGTCGTCGCGGGCGACGGGACGGGAGACCACCTCCTCGATGCGAACGCCGAGGACGTCCCGCCGGCCTGGGACCCCGCTCGGCTGCACACCGTTGCGTACTACAGCGGGGGCGCGATCGTGCTGCGCCGGGCCGACGGGCCGCTCGTGTGGCGCGCCTCGATCAAGGTCACGCCGTCGGCTCTCGACTGGACGTCCGACGGCCGCTACCTCGCCGTCGTGTCAGCGAAGCAGATCGTCGTGATCGACGGACGCGGAAAGGTGAAGCGCACGATCTCGATGCTCGGCGCGGAGCTACGGCAGGCCACGTTCAAGCCCGGCACGCACCAGGTCGCGGTCGTCGTGCGTTCGGCCGGGCGAAGCGAAGTCCGGATCGTCGACGTCGACCGTCCGGGGCACGCACGGCTGCTGTTCGCCGGGCCCGGCACGTTCGGCGACGTGGAGTGGTCACCGAGCGGCGACTGGCTGCTCGTCAACTGGCCAGACGCGAACCAGTGGGTGTTCATCAACGGCAAGCGGGTGCGCGCGGTGGCGAACATCCGTCAGCAGTTCGCCCGCTCCGACGGCCTCGAGCCGCTGCTGGAGCTGAGCGGCCGCTGGTGTTGCTCCAAGTAGAGTCGGCCGATGCTCCAGCCAGGCGATCGCGTCCCCGACGCAACGGTCTACCTCGGTCCGGGCCAGCCCCTGACGATGACCGAGCTGCTCGAAGACGGGCCGAAGCTGCTCGTCTTCTACCTGTTCGACTGGTCGGCCACCTGAACGAACGAGATGGAGCTCCTGCGTGACAGGAGAGCCGAGTTCGACGAGTTGGGCGTGCAGCCGGTCGGCATCTCGCGGGACTCGCCGTACACGCACATCGCGTGGACGCAGGCACTCGACCTGAACTTCGGGCTGCTGTCCGACTTCAACGGAGACGCCGTACGCGCGTTCGCCATCGGGTTCGAGTTCCGCGGCTTCCGCGACGTCGCGCAGAGAAGCGCATTTCTCATCGACGAACGTGGCCTGATCAGGAACACGTGGAACTACGAGACGGGTGACATTCCCGACGTGGATGCCTGGCTCGAAGCGGCGCGAGCCTTGAATCACGCCGCCTGACCTGCTTCGATCGAACGATGGACACACCAGCAACGGGGTCAGCCGCACCCAGCCGCGGCACAGGAAACCTCACGTACGGGATCCTCGCCGGCGTTGCGATCGTCGGCGTGATCTTCGCGTTCTCGGGCTCGGCCGTGATGCCGAACAACTGGTACGCGCTGTTCAAGGCGGTGCACGTGCTCGGCGCGGTCATCTGGGTCGGGGGCGGCGTCTCGATCATGATCCACGCGATCCGCGGGCAGCGTGCATACAAGCCCGAGGACATCGTCACCGTCGCGAAGCAGGCGGCGTTCATGGGCGAGAAGGTCTTCGCACCGGTCGGACTCATCACGTTCCTGATGGGGATCGCGATGATGCTCAACACGAGTTGGGGCTGGGGCCACTTCTGGATCGTCGCCGGCCTGATCGGCTACGCCTCGACGTTCATCGTCGGCATCGCGATCCTCTCGCCGATGGCGAAGAAGATCGACGAGTCGGCGGAGAAGAACGGGCCGACGCATCCGGAGACGATGGCGTTGATCGAGCGGATCATGCTCATCGCGCGCTTCGACGTCGCCGTGTTGATGCTCGTCGTGCTCGACATGGTCACGAAGCCGTTCGCGTAGACGACTGCGGCCGTCAGGCGGCGCCGGCCGCCTGACGGCTGTCCAAGGTACCGAGCCTAGAAGTTGCAGTACGGGCCCGGTGCGTCGAGCTCCGTGCGGAACGGTGCTCCGACCGGCGCGATCGCAACCGTGACGTCCTGCGCGCTCGTGTTCGTGTTGTTGAAGCCGATGTGACCCATACCGGTGTCGACGTAGCCGTGACCGGCGGACACGACGTGCGGCGTGCACGTCGGGTCGTCACGTTCGTAGAACGTCAGCTGGCCGGCGGTGACCGTGATGAACACCGGCCCCGGATGCGAATGCCAGCCGGTAGTGGCCCCGGGCGCGTAGTCGTGCTGCTGCACGACGACGTCGGTCTGGTCCCTGGTCTTCGCCTTGAAGTCGATCGGGGACTTCGGGTCGGTCTTGAGGTCGTAGGCCGGATAGGTGCCTCGTGCGAGCAGGGTCCCCGTGATACCCGACCCCGGCGATGCCATGGTGATGGCCACGAACGTCGCCATCACCGACACCGAAGCGACTGCGGTCAACAGGATCATCCTCTTCTTGCGCTTCATTGCTTTCGCGACTCCTTTCGCAACAGCTCCGCCTCGACGACGCGAATCGGAGCGAGCTCGGCGCGATGTGCCGCCAGCACTGCAGCCCGCCTCGTCGGTGCCTCGAAGACGAAGAAGCAGATCTCGTCCTCAGGGACGTAGATCGAGTGGTTGAAGCGAACGAGCGTCCGCTCCCGTGCGAGCTCCTTCGTGACCCGCCTTGCCCGCAGCTCGCGGGCGGCGCGCTCCCCCGCATCGCCACGGGCCAGATAGGTCTCGACGAGGTAGCTCGGCACTCGCTCGACGCTAGGGCCGCGGCCGCCCTCCGAATAGGCAAGAACGTCGTGACTTTGAGCCGGCGTCTCGCGACGTCAGCGGAGCGCGCGCGCGAGCTCCGTGCGCGAGCGCACCCCGAGCTTCGCGTACACACGCGTGAGGTGTCCTGCAACGGTCCGCTCACCGAGGAACAGCTCTGCTGCCACTTCACGGTTCGTGTGGCCTGCCGCCACCAGCACTGCGACCCGCCGTTCGGCGGGGGTGAGACCCGTTTCACGGCTGCGTCCCCCGATCTGGCCGAGCTCTGCACGAGCGCGCTCGACCCACGGCGGCGAACCGAGTTGCTCGAACCCGGCGTGAGCCGCCTCGAATGCCTCGCGCGCAGCCCGCTTCCGCAGCTGCCGACGCCGGACTGTTCCGAGGGCGAGCAATGCCCGAGCGCGGGCGAACGGCTCGCCGTCCTTTTCGTGGCGGCGCGCCGCTTCGTCGAGGAGGTTCGCGGCTTCGTCGGTCGCGCCTCCTGCGGCGGCGACGAGGCCGCGGCAGCGAGTCACATGCGCTTCGATCCGGGGACGGCCAAGGCGGGCTGTGTCGGAAGACCAGCGTTCGAGCACGCCGACGGCTTCTGGAATGCGCCCGAGCGCCAGGAGCGCCTCGACGTATTCAGCGGTCCACGGGCGCTGCGTCGGCTCTCGCCAGCCGAGCCGATCTGCCTGAGACTCCGCCACTGCGAGGAGCTCGACGCCGCCGGCCGGATCGCCGGACCACGACGCCACGATCCCCCCGACTGCGCGGAGAAGCGGCGGATCGAATCCGATCTGCCGCTCGCACAGCTCGAGTCCCCGATCCGCCTCGGAACACGCGAGCTCGAACTGCCCGCGGTGGAGCGCCACCCAGGCGGTCGGGATGTAGTCCTGGTTCTTCTCGAGCCCGTATTGGAGCGAAATGTCCCGTGCGCCTTCCGCGAGCTCGGCGGCGACGCGCCAGTGTCCGCTCCACAGCTCGACCCAGGCAAGGTTCCACATCAAGCTCGACGTGGACAACTCGTCGACCTCGTGCCAGCGCGCAATCGCGGTCTTGAAGGCGACTCGCGCCTGGTCGAGCGGTCCCGCGCGCCCGATCATCTGAACCTCGAACTCCTCCAACGTCCGCAGCATCGACTCGTCTCCTCGCGACTCCGCGATCGTGCGCATGCGGGCGACCTCCGCTCCGTCTGTGCCGACCGAGATGCTCAGCCAGGCAACGATCGTCAGTGCTTCGAATCGAAGCGCATCGTCGTCGAGCTCGTCGGCCAACGCGAGCGCGACGTACGCGTCTCTGCGGGCATCGGCGAAACTGCGGCGGAAGCGGCTCGCAGCTGCACGTTGCGAATGGATCCTGGCTTGGAGATCCGGATGGCCTGCCGCCTCGGCCAGAGCCTCGTCGAGGATCGGAACCGCAAGATCGTCGATCTCGATCTCAGCGAGAAGAAGCAACGCCTCGGCGCGCCAACGCCCGTGCGCCGCCTCGTCGCGCATCACGGTTGCGATCGACCGTGCCCGCGTCCATTCGCCCGCCATCAGGTGCGCACGCGCAGAGGCAAGCGTCCGTCGGCGTCGGGCCTCCACGGCCCGCTCGGGCGTCAGCCGGACAGCCTGTTCCGACAGTTCGGCGCCGAGCGAAGCTGCGCCGCGCTCGATCGCGAGGCGAGCGGCCGCATCGATCGATCGTGCGGTTCGCGCGTCCGGCACAGCCTTCGAGAGCGCGAGATGTCGCGCCCGCGCGAGAGGGTCCAACGCCACCCGGGCTGCAAGCCCGTGGACGACGCGGCCTTCCTCGTCGAGCCCGCGGTAGACCAACGACGAGAGCAGCGGGTGGGTGAAGCGGATCGTGTCACCGTCGCGCTCGACGACCTGACTGCGCAGGGCGGGGCGAAGCACGTCCATCGTCACGCCCGCACGCCGCAGCATCTGCTCACTCGGCGAACCGAGCGCGGCCGTGAGGGCCAACGCATCGCGGGTCTTCCATGGGAGACGTGCGATGCGATCGCCGACGAGCTCGTCGAGCGATCCGGGAACCGGCAGCGGCTCGAGTGGATCGAAGTCGCGACCGAGACGCCGGGCAAGCTCGAGCGCGAAAAACGGGTTGCCGCCTGCCTGCTCGTGCACCCGGAGCAGCGTCTGCCGGGCAAGCGCGTGATCGAGACGCCCCCGTAGGAAGCGATGAAGCGCTCCGACACTCATGGGCCCAACGGCGATCCGCTCGACGAGCCGATCGCCGAGGGCGTGCTCGAGCCTGGTCGGCGCCGTGCGCTCCCCCGTTCGGCGGGCGAGCACGAGACGCACAGGAGCGGCTTCGAGCCGGTGGAGCGCGAACGCGAGCGCCGCCGCCGATGCCGCGTCGAGCCATTGGACGTCGTCGACCGCGACGACAACGGGCTCGTCGGCCGAGAGCAGCTCGAGCGCGCTCCGGACACCGGTGGCGATCGCGCGCGGATCGACTTCCACGGCCGGGCCTTCTTCGAGGAGCAGCGCCAGCTCGAGCGCTCGGCGCCGCGGTCGCGGCAGGAAGGGAAGCACGTCGTCGAGGACGTGTTCCAGTAGATCGCCGAGCCCGGCATGGGCAAGCTCGCTGTCGGCCTCGGCCGGACGCGTCGCCAGGACGAGGTGGCCAAGCGCACGTGCGCGTTCAACCGCCGCAAGCCACAGGGTCGACTTGCCGATTCCGGGAGGCCCTTCGAGCACGAGCGCCGCGAGGCCCTCCTCGGAACTCGCGAGGAATCGGTCGAGCGAAGTCAGCTCTACGTCCCTGCCGACGATCTCGGTCGCCATGTGCCTCGAGACGAATCGTGACGCCTCGCGCGGGCCGGGACAAGGAGCCTTGCTAGCGCGGGTCCTTGCGGATTCGTCCGAGCAGCCGTTCGGTGTGCGTGGACGTTGCGGCGTCGAGGTGACCTTCCACGGCGTCGCGGTACGGCTGCGCGACGCGCCGCGCGTAGGCCGCGAATCCCTCCTTGCGGAGGGGCTGCCAGTCCTCGCGATACGGCGCCCACACATGGTCGCGGCCGACGTGCTGAGCCGAGTTCACGAACGCGAGCCCGATACCGCTCGACACCGCGAGCAGCGAACGGTTCTCGGCCCGAGCCTGGCGGATCAGTCCTTCGTAGAGCGCCTGCAGCTCGTCGGGACCCGGCAACTCCTTCCGCTCGGCGGCCAGCTCGGCGATCGACGTGCGCAGCTCTTTGAGCTCCATCGGGGGGACGTCGATGAGCGCCGCGCTCTTGCCGGCACTGCGCTCGAGCACACCGAGCAACTGGTCGACGCTCGCGACCTCGGCGTCCTTCTCGAGCACGCCGGTGTCCTTCAGCTCCCCGACGAGCGCGGCGAGGTACACGCGGGAGCCGCGGGCGAGGTCGCTCGCCGCGGCGAGCAGCCAGAGAGGCGAGAACCCGAACGCTGCGATCGAACCGAGCTCGACGACGTTCCCTGCGCCCTTCCGCACTGCGAGCTTGCCGACGGTCGGCTGGTCGGGCTGGGCGGCCTGCTCGACGCCGCCGACGAGCTCGATCGTGATGCGCAGGACGTTCTTCGCAGTCGCCTCGTAGACGCGCGACTGCCGGACGAAGCGCGGAAGCACGACGAGAGCGGTCTCGTGCACGGCCCCACCGAGGATCGCCGCGGACGAGCGGACGAGGCGCTCGGGCAGGGTGACGAATCGGCGGCCGCGCATGCGCCCCCATCTTTGCAAGCAGCGATGAGATGATCGCGCCGACTAGAGGAGAGGAGAGCAACATGACCGCACCGGCAGCCAACCCGAACAAGGCGCTGTGGGAAAAAGGTGACTTCACACGCATCGCCGACACGATGCGCGACAGCGGGGACGCCTTCGTCGAGTCGCTCGGGATCACGGACGGCATGGACGTCCTGGACGTCGGCTGCGGCGACGGCACGACCGCCGTGCCGACCGCACAGCGGGGCGCGAACGTTCTCGGCGTCGACATCTCGAGCCCGCTCGTCGCCGCCGGGAATGCGCGGGCGGAAGCGCTCGGCCTGTCGAACCTCCGGTTCGAGGAGGGCGACGCCTCTCACCTCGACGGCCAGGCCGACGACAGCTTCGACCTGGTCATGTCGATCTTCGGCGCGATGTTCGCTCCGCGGCCGTTCGACGTCGCCAAGGAGCTCGTCCGGGTGACACGGCCCGGCGGCCGGGTTGTGATGGGCAACTGGATTCCCGGCGATCCCACGCTCGTCGCGCAGCTCCTGCGCGTCAGCTCCGCCTACTCCCCGCCGCCCCCGGAAGGGTTCGTCAGCCCAATGAGCTGGGGCGTCGAGACAGATGTGATCGAACGGTTCACCGCTGCAGGCGTTCCCGAAGACGCAATCTCGTTCAAGCGGGAGTCCTGGACGTTCGACCATCCAGGCACGCCGTCGGACTTCCTCGCGGAGTTCCGCGACTACTACGGGCCGACGATGAACGCATATGCGGCTGCGGCGGCGAATGACAAGGGAGACGCGCTGCACGCCGAGCTCGACACGCTGTTCAACGAGCAGAACACGAGCAGCGACGCGACCTCGATCCCGGCCACCTTCCTGAAGGTGACCGTTCGGGTCTAACTACATGCCCATCGCGTGGTAGCCGGAGTCGACGTACAACGTCGTCCCGGTGACGTTCTTGGCGCCGTCGCCGAGCAGGTACTCGGCGGCGGCGCCGACGTCGTCGGCGTCCACGTGACGGCGAAGCGGAGCGCGCTCCTCGACGATCGCCTCCATCGTCGGGAAGCCGGCAATCGAGCGCGCGGCCAGCGTGCGCACCGGGCCCGCCGAGATCGCGTTGACCCTGATGTTCTTCTGACCCAGGTCCCACGCGAGGTACTTGACCGACGAGTCGAGCGTCGCCTTCGCGACGCCCATCACGTTGTAGTGGGGCACGGCGCGCTCACCGCCGAGGTACGTCATGGTGACGATCGAGCCGCCGCCGGCTTGCTCCATCAACGGCTCGGCCGCCCGCGCCGTCGCGACGAGCGAGTAGGCGCTGATGTCGATCGCCATCCAGAAACGGTCGCGCGGCGTATCGGTGAAGCGGCCCTCGAGATCCTCGGCCGCAGCGAACGCAACCGAGTGCACCAGGATGTCGAGCTCGCCGCCGAACACGTCTGCCACCTCGCCGAAGACGCGGTCGATCCCCGCGTCGTCGCGAACGTCGAGCTCGGTGACGAGCGGGCTCGATACCGACTCCGCGAGCTCGCGCACGCTCTTCTCGATCCGTTCACCCTGGAAGGTGAACGCGATCTGCGCACCGCCCTCCGCCAACCGGCGGGCGATCGCCCACGCGATCGACCGCTTGTTCGCGACGCCCAGAACGAGTGCCCGCTTTCCCGAGAACATCCCGGGCGATGCTAACGGTGTTCGGCTACTGTGCGGGGCCTTGCGCCGCCCGTTGCTCCTGACCGTCGCGATCGCGCTGGTCGCGTCGTCGGCGGCCACTGCCGCGCCAAGGCCACTTCACCGCGACGTCCGTGAGCAAGGCTTCCAGCGAGTTCGTGCCGGCCACCTGACGATCCCGCCGAAGGCGGAGCGCGGGACGACGCGCGTGATCGTTCGGCTCGCGGCGCCCCCGCTCGCGGCCTGGAGCGCCGCCCGGCAGACCACGTCCGCCCGCGCCGCCCGGCATCTCGACGTCCACTCGAGCGCGTCAAGGACATACGTCGCCCGTCTCGCCCGCCTGCAGGACGCCGCGGTCGCGGCGGTGCACACCGCGATCCCGAAGGCGGTCATCCAGGAGCGCTACTCCGTCCTGCTCGACGGGTTCGCCGTTCGGCTTCCCGCCACGAGCCTGCCGAAGCTCCTTCGCATCGGCGGCGTCACCAAGGTCTACCCCAGCCTCTCGTACTACTCGACGATGGACCGCGGGCCGTCCGTCATCCACGCGACCGACCTCGAGGCCGCGACAGGGGACAAGGGCCAGGGCGTGAAGATCGCCGTCGTCGACACGGGAGTCGACCCGACGAGCCCGTTCCTGAATCCCGCCGGCTTCAGTTACCCGGCCGGCTTCCCGAAGGGCGACACGACGAAGACGACGCCGAAGGTGATCGTCGCGAAGGTCTTCCCGGGCGAGCCGCGCGACAAGAACAGCACGAAGCCGTTCGACCCGACGGAGCCGCACGGCACGCACGTCTCCGGCATCGCCGCGGGAGACGAGGGCACGAACGCGCCGGCCGGCCGCGACCATCCCGCCGTCGCGAACCTCAGCGGTGTCGCCCCGAAGGCGTGGATCGGCAACTACCGCGTCTTCACGGTGCCGACTCCGCTCGGCCACGAAGCCTCGACGCCTGAGATCGTCCACGCATTCGAGGCGGCGGTCGCGGACGGGATGAACGTCATCAACTTCTCCGGCGGCGGCCCGCAGACCGACCCGGTGAACGACGCGATGTTCGAGACGATCCACAACGTCACGCTCGCGGGCGTCGTGCCCGTGATCGCAGCCGGCAACGACCGTGAGGACTTCGGCTTCGGAACGGCCGGCACGCCGGGCGTCGCGCCCGACGCGATCGCGGTCGCGGCGACGTCGAACTCGCACGTGTTCGCGCCGGCGCTCTCCGTCAGCGGCGGCCCTCCCTCGCTCGGTGCCGTTCCGATCCAGGGCGCCGGCGGAGCCAAGCTCCCCGGGGCGTGGTCGACGCTCGACCAGACGATCGTCGACGTCTCCTCGATCGTGGGCACCGACGGCAAGCCGGTTGACGCGCAGCTCTGCGGCGCGGCAACCGATCCGAATTCCGGCAACGGCACCCTGCCCGCGGGCTCGCTCACCGGCAAGATCGCGCTTGCAGCGCGCGGTGTCTGCACCTTCGCCTCGAAGGCGGACCGCGCGAAGCGTGCCGGTGCGATCGGTCTCATCCTGTCCGACAACCGCTTCGGCGAGGCGAACGCGATTCCGATCCAGCTCGCTTTGCCGGCCGGCATGATCTCCGACCTCGACGGGTCGCTGCTCCGCGGCTACGCGTCGCAGCACGGCGGCCAGGCGGCGATCCGCGTCTCGAGCGACATCCGTGAGATCCAGACCGGGCGAAGCGGTGTGATCACGAGCTTCTCGTCCGCCGGCCCGACCGACTTCGGTTGGTTCCTGAAGCCCGACATCTCCGCGCCCGGGCTCGACGTCCTCTCGTCGACGCCGCCGCTGACGACCGGCTCGACGTTCTCGGTGTTCGCCGGCACGTCGATGGCCACGCCGCACGTCGCCGGCGCCGCCGCGCTGCTCGTCCAGCGGCATCCGAGCTGGACGCCGCCGCAGATCAAGTCGGCGCTGATGTCCACCGCGGGCGCCGCGTGGCAGGACACCGCGCGCACCCAGGAGGCGAACGTCCTGCTCGAAGGCGCCGGCCTCGCGAACGTGCAGGCCGCGGACGACCCGAAGCTGTTCACCGATCCGCAGTCGCTCTCGTTCCAACGGCTCGACGTGTCGACGGGCACGCAACGCAAGTCGATGCTCGTCTCGCTCACCGACGCCGGCGACGGCGCAGGCACGTGGAGCGTGGCCGTGAAGCCACAGTCGCAGACCGCCGGCGTCCAGGTCGACGTCCAGCCGACGCTGACGCTGCCCCCCGGCGGACTCGCATTCGTCCCGGTGACCGTGACCGCAGACGCGAACGCGGGCACCGGCACGAACGACGGGTTCATCGTGCTGAGCGGGAACGGTGTCCAGCGCCGCGTGCCGTACGCGTTCCTCGTCGAGCGCCCGGCGCTGCGCGACACGCCGTCGACGGTACTGAAGGAGATCGAAACCGGCGACACGGCGAAAGGGACGAGCAAGGTGTCGGTCTACTGTTGTCCCGCAGAACCGTTCGGGCCGCCCCCGAGCTACACCGGCGCGCCTATGAACGAGGACGGCTCCGAGACGCTCTATTCGTTCGAGGTCGACCAGCCGATCGTGAACTTCGGCGTCTCCGTCGCCGGCGCATCGGCCGGCTCGCTGATCGATCCGTTCATCCTCGGCTCCAAGAACGAGAACGACGTGCAGGGCTACGCCGCGATCCCGACCGACGTGAATTCACTGACGTTCGACTCCGGCTTCGACGTCGGCGCGGCGGGCGTGCAGTTCCCGCGGCTCCAGCGGTTCTACGTCGCCGTCGACTCGCGAGCCGACGAGTTCACGAACCGCTCGCAGAAGGGCCGGTACGTCCTCAAGGCGTGGGTCAACGATCTCGTCGGGCCGGCCGTGCGAATCCTGACGACCCGCGTCACCGCCGGGCGCCCGCTGATCGCCGCGATCGCGGTCGACCCGCAATCGGGTGTGGACCCGCTGTCGCTCGTCATCAACTACAACAACGCGCTCGTCGGAGCGTCGGCGTACGACCCGCTCAGCGGGCTGATCCTATTCGGCATCCCGACCGCGGCGCCGCCGTTCAAGGCCGGGAAGACGAACCTGATCCTGCAGGCGTCCGACTACCAGGAGACCAAGAACATCAACACCGTCGGCGACGCGATCTACCCCAACTCGACGTTCGCGCAGAAGAAGATCACCGCCGTCGCCGGGCCGACCGTCTCGTGGCTCGCACCCGGGCCGAACGCGTGCGCTGCGAAGTCGGAGCAACTCGCCGTGATCGGGGGCGCGCTGAAGAAGATCCGCCAGGTCGCGTTCACGCTCGACGGCAAGCGGATCGGTGTCGACAAGTCCGGCCCGCTCGGGCTCTTCTCCCTCGCCTGGAAGACGGGAAAGGTCGGGAAGGGCAACCACCTGCTCGTCGCGACGCTGACCGACGCG
>JAICUZ010000253.1 GCA_025935595.1 Burkholderiales bacterium | reverse complement strand
GAAGCTCGACGAGCCGCCCGCCTCCGGGTAGCGGACGGTGCCCTCCGCGTACGTCGCAGCGGTGGCGGCGAAGATCAGCCCGCTGACGATGAAGACGAGCGGGGTGAGACCGAGTGCGATCCCGGCGACGAGGCCGAGGGCGTAGTAGATCGACGAGCCGACGTTGCCGTACGCGGTCGCGAACAGCGCGGGCGCGCCGAGGACGCGCTCGAGGCCGTGGCTCTGCCTGCGACGCCGTGGCACGGCGACGGACTCTATTCGGAGAACGGGACGCTGCTGAGGATCACGTGCGGCTCGAACAGGAGGCAGCGCTTCACCGCGATCGCCCGCCGGCCGCGCAACCGCGGCAGGTTCGCGTGCAGGCGCTCGGGAAGGACGACATTCACGGCCGAGCCCGGGTCGGCGGTGAGGCGGCGGATGTAGGTGAGGATCGCGTCGCCGAGGCGTCCGTCGAGCGGCTCGTCGTCGACCGCGAGGCCGAGGTCGTCGTCCGCCCACGAGCGCTCGCCGAAGTGGACGGCGCGCAGGTCGTCGGCGCCGATCCTGTTCGCGTACTCGACAGCGCGGAGCGTCGCCGCATCCGGGTCGCCGGCCAGGACACGCACGACGAGGCGGTCCGGCACGTGCCCCTCCGGGCGGCGCTCCGACGTGACCGCCGGCACGTCCGCGACGACCACATCCGGCTCGACGAGCAGGCGGAGCTTCAACCTGAATTGCGCACGCTGCGCGGCGGCGAGCAACGACCTCTTTCGGAACTGCTCGGGCAGGACGACAGTGACGATCACGTCGTCGCGCTCAGCGCGGAGCCGGGCGACCTCGGCGAGGACCGCCTGCTGCGCGTCGGTCCCCGCGGGCCGGACATCGAGGCGCGGCTCGCCGCCCGTGAACTCGAACCAGCGCGCGCGGATCCCGGAGTCGGTGTTCTTGCCGGCGACGTGGAGCGCCGCGAACCGCCCGTCGCCGACCCGGCGCGCGTACCACACCGCCCCCTCGGCGGCTACGTCGAGCGCTTCGGCATAGACGAGCACCCGGTTCTGCACGCCGGGGAACGGTAGTCGTTCAGCGGAAGAGTTGGTACGGCACGCTCGAGAGGATCACGTGCCGCTCGAACAGCAGGAGCCGCTTGATGTACAGCGCCCGCTGGTTGTGCAGAAGGCGGGCCCAGCCGCGGACGACGACCTCCGGCATGACCACGTTCACGACCGTATCGGGCTCCGCGGTCAACTCGCGCAGATAGGCGAGGAGCGGCGCCCCGATGTCGCGGTATGCCGCCTCGTGCAGGTCGAGCGGCAGCTGGATGCCTGCTCCAGCCCACCCCGCGCGCACCTTCGCTGCCTCGTCGCCGTCGAAGGCGAACGAGACTGCGCGGGTGTCGGCGACGCCGAGTGACTGCGCGTACGCCAGTGCGCGCAGGGAGCCCGCGTGGACGTTCGCGACCAGCACGCGCACGGCGAGCCTGCTCGGCGTTCGACCGTCCGGCCCGCGCTGGTCCGCCACCGCCGGCACGTCCGTGACGACGACGCCCGGCTCGGACAGCAGCCGAAGCTTGAGGCGAAACGACGTTGCACGGGCGGCGGAGAGGAGCGACGCGCGGCGGAAGTGCTCGGGGACGACCACCGTGACGAAGTCGGATTCGCCGCGCGGCAAGCTCCAGACTTCCTCGAGCAGCGGTTGTACCCGCCCTTCGATCGTCGAGAGGATCTCGAGCCGCGGCTCCATGGCGAAGTCGAACCAGCGCGCCCGGATGCCGGAGTCGGTGTGGCGGTTCGGCCGATGGAGCGCCCGGATGCTGTTCGGCGGCGCGATCCGGCGCGCATACCAGAGCGCGCCTTCGGTGGCGACGTCGATCGCGTCGACGACGAGGAGCACCTCGTTCGTCGGCCGGCGTGCAGCCACCACCGCTCCTTTGCCCGCGCGAAGCCGACGCCCGAAGCGCCGGTAGTGGCGGTTGATGCCGAGGAAGCAGACGACGAGCAGCGGCACGGCGACCGTCACGAGCCATGCCCCTTCACCGAACTTCGTCCAGATCACGACGAGCGTGACGACGCCGGTCGCCGTCGAGCCGACTGCGTTGACGACGAGCTTGTGCCGCCAACCGGTGCCCCGCGACCGCAGCCAGTACCGGACCATGCCCGCCTGCGACAAGGTGAACGCGGTGAAGACGCCGATCACGTAGAGGTGGATGAGCGAGTCGACGCTCGCGTCGTACACCCAGAGGAGCGCCATCGCGATCGCCGCCAGAACGATGATCCCGTTCGAGAAGACGAGCCGGTCGCCCAGATTCGTGAACTGACGTGCGAAGAAGCGGTCGCGCGCGAGCAGCGCGGCAAGCCGCGGGAAGCCCTGGTAGGAGGTGTTCGCAGCGAGGACGAGGACCGCGAGCGTCAAGGCTTGCACGGCCCAGTACATGAAGCCGAAGGCCGACGACGACGGGAAGACGGCGCGCGCGATCTCGGACAGGACGGACGGGGTGCCGGTCGTCGTCGGCCGTGCGTGCACGTGCACCGCGAGCCACGACACTCCGACGAACATCGTGGTCGCGATCGCCCCCAGCACCAGCAGCGTCGTCGCCGCATTGCGGCCGTGCGGGCGACGGAACGCGTTGACGCCGTTCGCAATCGCCTCCACGCCGGTGAGGGCGGTCGATCCCGACGCGAACGCGCGCAGCACGACGAACGCGGTGACGGCGCCGACACCGCTCGTGAGCGGATGCGGAGCCGTCGCCTGTGGGCACGTTCCGTCGGCGCAGCGCGCGAGGCCGACGCCGACGAGCGCGAAGATCGACGCGACGAACCCGTAGGTCGGGAGCGCGAACAGGAGCCCGGCCTCCTTCACGCCGCGCAGGTTGGCAACCGTGATCAGCAACACGCAGAGCAGGGACAGCGTCAGCTCGTGCCCGCGAAGCGACGCAGCCGCCGAGGTGAGGGCGAGCACACCGGCAGCGACGGAAACCGCCACCGTCAGGACGTAGTCCGTGAGCAGCGCCGCTGCTGCGACGAGGCTCGGTAGTCGCCCAAGGTTCTCCTTCGCGACGACGTAGGCGCCGCCGGAGCTCTCGTAGACCTGCACGGTCTGCCGGTACGAAAGGACGACGATCGCGAGCAGCGCGGCGATCGCGAGCGCGACCGGAAAGACGACATGAGCCGCCGCAGCCGATGCTCCGATCAACACGACGAGAGCGGCTTCAGTCGCGTACGCGACCGACGACAGCGGGTCCGACGCGAAGATCGGGAGCGCGAGCCACTTCGGAAGCAGGGTCTCCTCCAGCTCGTCCGACGCCATCGGACGGCCGACGACGACCCGCTTCAGCCGCGGCGTGCGGCGCTCGAGCTCAGGGATGCTCATCCGCCGTCGAGCGCGACGAGGATCGCGGACGCCGCGGCGCGCAGCCGCTCTGGATCGCCGCGACCGTAGAGCGGCCCCGAGCCGTTGGTCAGCAGCCGCATGGCGAGAAGCACGCCGCGGGCAGACACCGGCTCGGACACCTCGAACAGGCGCGCGGCGATCGCGAGCAGCTGCGGACGGCACTCGCGAACGGCGGCGCGCGCGATCGGAGACGCCGCCGGGAGCAGCCGTTCGTCCGCGGCATGGACGACGTCCGTCAGCGACCGCGCGAGATCGATGCGGTGCTCGTCCGAGACGAGCTCGGCGGCACGCCACGCGAGCCGCGGCGGCGGGAGCCGCGTGGCAACGAGCTCTCCGTCCGCACGCCGCCGTGCATTGCGAAGCGCCCTCCGCGCCTCCCACGACCGCACGGGCGCAAGCAGCTTTGCGTTCATGCTTCGACGCTAGGACGGCGCGCCTCAGCGCCGACTCAGGATCGCGGCGCGGTTCTCAAGATGATCTCAAGTGGCGGGCGCCACGAGCCGGTAGCCGGCGCCCGGCTCCGTCAGCAGGTATCGCGGCCGCCCCGGATCCGGCTCGAGCTTCCGACGGAGCTGCGAGACGTAGACGTGCAGGTAGTTCGACTCACCGCCGTAGGCCGGCCCCCACACCTCGCGCAAGATCGCGCGGTGAGTGAGCAGCTTTCCCTCGTTGAGCGCGAGCAGGCGCAGGATCCTGAATTCGTGCGGCGTCAGGTGCACGAGCTCACCGT
>JAICUZ010000108.1 GCA_025935595.1 Burkholderiales bacterium | reverse complement strand
GAGCTCTTCACGCGCGAAGCCCCGGGCGACATCATCCAGCTCGAGAACTGGGGCGCCTTCTTCTCCCGCCGCGACGACGGCAAGCTGGCGCAGAGGCCCTTTGGTGCCGCCGGCTCTCCGCGCACGGTCTACGCCGCGGACATCACCGGCCACGTGCTCATCCAGGTGCTCTACGAGCAGCTCGTGAAGCGCGACATCAAGGTGTACGAGGAGTACTTCGCCTGGAAGCTCGTCGAGAATGACGGCCGCTGCCAGGGCGTCATCTGCTGGGACCTGCTGAACGGCGGCCTGCACACGATCGGCGGCAAGACGGTCGTGCTCGCGACCGGCGGGCAGGGGCGGATCTACCGCACGACCACGAACGCGTACGCCTGCACCGGCGACGGCGCAGCGATGGCCTATTACCTCGGCGTCGCGCTGAAGGACATGGAGTTCATGCAGTTCCATCCGACGACGCTGTACCCGTCGGGGATCCTGCTGACCGAGGGCTGCCGCGGTGAGGGTGCGTACCTGATCAACAGTGAGGGCGAGCGGTTCATGAAGCGCTACGCGCCGAACGCGATGGAGCTCGCCTCGCGCGACGTCGTTTCGCGGTCGGAGCAGACCGAGATCGACGAGGGCCGGGGCATCAACGGCTCGATCTATCTCGACATGCGCCACCTCGGCGCCGAGAAGATCATCGAGCGGCTGCCGGGCTCGCGTGAGCTCTCGATGACATTCGCGGGCGTCGACCCGATCCACGATCCCGTGCCGGTTCGGCCCGGTGCCCACTACCACATGGGCGGCGTGGAGACCGACAACGACGGCGCGACGGAGCTGACGGGCCTGTACGCCGCCGGCGAGGTCGCGTGCGTCTCGGTGCACGGTGCCAATCGTCTCGGTGGGAACTCGTTGATGGAGACGATCACGTTCGGCCGCCGTGCCGGGCGAGCTGCGGCCGAGTGGGCGCTGTCGCACACGACGATCGACGTGCCGGTCAGCGTCGAGGCGGATGCGGAGCGCGAGCTGAAGTCGATGCTCGGGTACTCCGGCGGCGAGCGCCCGTGGCAGATCCGCCAGGACCTCGGCACCTCGATGCTCGACAACTTCGGCGTCTTCCGCCGCGAGGAGCAGATGGCGAAGCAGATCGAGATCCTTGAGGAGCTGAAAGAGCGCTACGACCGCGGGGTCGTGATCGAGGACAAGGGCGACGTCTTCAACAGCGACCTGACCCAGGCGATCGAGCTCGGCAACATGATCGAGCTCGCCCGCTGCATGCTGCAGGCGGGCATCGCGCGGAAGGAGAGCCGCGGCGCGCACGCGCGCCCGCACGACTATCCGAAGCGCGACGACGAGAACTTCATGAAGCACTCGATCTCGCGTCACACCCCGGAAGGGCCGGAGCTCGCCTACGGCGAGGTTCGCGTCACGAAGTACGAGCCGATGGAGCGGACCTACTGAGCAGCTCGGCCACGTGGGCCTCGACCTCGTCGCGTTGTTCGACGCCGACCTGGATCAGCCCCGCCGCGTAGGTCATCGCCACCGCTTGCGCGCGCGTGTGCACGCCGAGCTTCACGAAGATCCGCTGCACGTGGCTCGACACCGTCTTTGGGGCGATGAACAACCGCCGAGCGACCTCGCCTGGCGGGCACCCCTCCGCGATCAGCTGCAAGATCTCGATCTCGCGCTCGCTCAGCTCGAGTGCCGGCTTGAGCGCGCGCCCGCGTGACCGCGCGAGCAGCCGCTCGAGCCGCGCGAGTAGCTCGTCCGGGTGCACCGGCTTCACGAGGTAGTCGTCGCCGCCGGCGATGATCCCGGCAGCGCGATCAAACGGGTCGACTCGGTCGCCGGAGACGAAGATTACGGGGAGGTCTGCGTCGACTTCCTCACGAAGCTCGCGGCAGACGCTGTAGCCGCCGCGACCGGGCATCACGACGTCGACGACGGCGGCGTCGATGCGAGCTTGCCGTGAGGTTGCGACGGCCTCGTCGGCGGTGGCCGCGGTCACGACGCAATAGCCTGCGCTGTGGAGCAGCACCGCGAGAAAGCTGGCGAATCCGTCGTCGTCGTCGACGACGAGAACTCGGGTCTTCCGTGCCGCCACAACCGCCGCCCTTCGCCGCAGATCGAACTTGCCTGACACGGAGGTCATAGCTCGTTGTGCATCGACGCACAAGGGCGACTGCGTTCATTTCCCTTAACGGACCTAGGGCGTTCGCCTACGCCAAATGGAGGCGGACAGCCGATTTCCCTGCTCAGCGCACCGTCGTACCGTTGGTTGGGGCGCGGCCATCGCGCCCTCGGAGATCGGGATGGGGAGGAGTGGGAATATGGCGGCACTCAAGAGGAGCGGCGGCGGCACGCGTGGCTCGCTCGCCTTGATGGCGGTGGTTGGTGTGCTGATCGGGGTGTTCATCGGCGGCGGCGCGTTCAGTTCGGCGGCTTCCACGAGCCCGTCGGTCGCCAATTACCAGCAGTGTTCGGATAAGCCGGGTGCGAAGAACGTTTGCGGCGGCGGCTGGCTCAACGGCATCCTCAATGCCGGCGGCTCGCAGTATGCGGAGAACGACGCGACCGCGCAGCGGCTCGTGATCGACCTGCCCAGGGGGGCACCGGGTGGCGCGAACAACCAGACGTTCACGCTGAAGTACCTATGGAACAAGGGCAGCAATCACGCCTACGACTCACTGGTCAAGTGGAACACCACGATCTCGGGCCTGGACGCCGCGGGCGTCTGTTCGGGCGTGTCGGGCACATGTCCTGCGAATAGCGGCAACTTCAACAGCGGTAACGGCGACAGCCAGGCCGCGATCCCGGTATCGAGCTGCACGGGCAGCCACGACGGTTTTGGGATCGCCAGCCGCGACATGGTCTCGTTCAACACGACGAGCCTGAGCGTCGATACGCCGGTGAATGACAGCGCCACCTGCAGCACAAGCGCCGATGAGTACGAGACGCTCACGGTCCACTTCTCCGTGGCGGCCCTGCCGGCTCGGGTGATGTTCCTGTTCGCTGGTCACCTTGCGTGCGGCACGAATCGCACCGGCTGCTGGGGCACCACCACCGCTGATGTCAATGGGTCCTCAGCGATCAACGGTGGGCCCTACCACATCAAGCTGCTGACGATCGACGGCACCACGGCGGGTAACCAGGACAACCAGATCATGTCCTCGGCGATCGCCCCGCTGACGATCTCGGCATTGAGCAGCACTCCGTCGGGCACTCCGAGTACGGTGCCGGCCACCTGGAGCGCCTCGCTCAACGACAGCGCAACGGTGACTGGTAGTTCCCCGACCGGAACGGTGACCTTCAACCTGTACGCGCCGGGCGATACGACCTGCACTACGTCGATTTACACGGATACCGAGCCCTTGAGCAGCGGTTCTGCTACCAGCGGCAACTTCACGGATATCGGGTCCAGCGGGACATACGGCGAGGGGACGTATCAGTGGACTGTCGATTACAGCGGTGACGGCAACAATGCTTCCAGCAGCTCGATCTGCGGCGATACGACGGAGCAGGAGACAGTGACCGGTGCGTCGACAACCGAAGCGACGACGAGTCCCTAACTAGAGCTGCGGGGTTGAGCTCCGGCTCAGTCCGCTGCACGATCGCCAAAAGAGGAGGGGCCGCAGATGCGGCCCCTCCTCTCTCTAGTCGCGATGAGATTCGCGATGCGATTCCTGTTAACGCCGGGCCGGGCGCTCGTTGTCTGGACGAATTCTGGTAGACCCAGACGCACCTCTGCTGCCAGGATTCTCCTGATCCCTGCCATCGCCGGTGCTAGTGGTCGGCGAACTCGTGCTAGCGGTAGTCGGGTCGGGTCCTCCCGCTAGAGCAGTCCCGCCCTTCCCACCGCCCTTCGTCTTGGTCGACGTCGTCCCGTAAAGCAACCCGAGCTCGGCAAAGTCGTCGGTGCTTGGCGTGGTCGCGGGCATTCCGGGCGCCATGCAGCTCGGGGCGGTCGGCGTCGTGTCGTGATCGGGCAGCCCGAGTGCGTGAGCCAGTTCCTGGCAGACCGCGTACTGCTTCCAGTAGTCGCTCCAGCCCGCGAGACACGTCTCGTTGAGATAGATCGCGTCGTGGGCGATGTGGCCCCCATGCTGCCAGTACTGCGTCCACGCACACGGCTCGCTATTGCCGTAGTAGCCGTCGTAGAGGTCGATCTTCCCGCTGCTGCCCACGCTCACAGTGACAATGCCCGACCGACTCCAGTCGGCCGCGCTCTGTTCGAGCATCTTCGTCCAACCGGCGTCGGTGTGGCTCGTCACGGTGACGCTGAAGGGGGTGCTCATGTTCCAGAGGTAGCCCGTACCCCAGACCCAGTCGGCGCGGGCGGTCGCCGCGAAGGCGGTGGCCGTGGCGATGGCCAAGATGACGACAACCCGCTGCGACCAGGTTATGCGACCAGCGGGCGCGAGGATCGAGCGAAGGCGGCGGATCCAGAGCATGTGGCGGCTCCGTTCATGCTCGGCCTCGGAGGGACCCCAACTCGGAGGCGGCGGCTGTTGACGCCGATGGGTATCGGTGCGAATGCGCTGCGCCTACGCCCCCATACGGGGGACGGCGGCGAACACCGCCGGCTAACCCCGACGAGGTACGGCCTTCCGGCGTGGCCCTTTGCGCGTCACTGAGGCGGCTCCTCTACCGCCATCGCTAGGATCGCCGCGGGATGCAGGTCGGGCTGAAGATCTGGCGCTTCAACTCCCGCTCGGGCGAGCGGGAGCTCCAGGAGTTCGAGATCGACGCACCCGAGGAGGCGACGCTCCTCGACTGCCTCGACATCGTGAAGGACCGCCACGACGGGTCGCTCGCCTACCGCAAGAGCTGCCGGATGATGATCTGCGGCTCGTGCGGGATGCGGATGGACGGGGCCGCCGTGCTCGCCTGCAAGGTACGCATGTACGACGTCGCGCAGGAGGGGCGTGTGCCCGTGATCTCCGCGATGGGGAACCTGCCGATCGTCAAGGACCTCGTTGTCGACATGGACCCGTTCTGGGACAAGTTCAGATCGGTCGACCCCTACCTGCAGCCCGGCTACCAGGAGCCGCCTGACGGACGCGAGCACCTGATCCGCCAGGAGCGCATGAACGTGATCCACAAGGAGGCGCTCTGCATCAACTGCGGGCTCTGCGTCTCCGAGTGCAACTCGATGGAGTCGGACCCGAGGTTCGTCGGTCCGCAGGCGCTCGCCAAGGCGATGCGCTTCGTCGGCGACCCCCGCGACGGCCAGAAGCTCGCAAGGCTCGAGAAGCTGAACGGCGAACACGGCATCTGGCAATGCACCCGCTGCTATTTCTGCAACGAGCGCTGTCCGAAGGGAGTCGACCCGCGCGACGCGATCGCGAAGCTCGGCGCAGAGTCGATAAAGGAGGGCATCGACCGCGACATGGGCGCGAAGCATGCGAAGTGGTTCGTCACCTCGGCGAAGACGACCGGGTGGCTGCGCGAGACCGAGCTCGTGCCGAAGACGCAGGGCGTCGTCGCCGCGATCAAGCAGACGAAGTTCGCGCTCGACCTCGCCGTCAAGGGCAAGGTGCCGCCTCCGTTCCCGCCGCACGTCGCGAAGGACGTCCGCGAAGCGCGGCGTCTGTACGACCTGACGGTGCGCGAGTCGTCGGACCGTCGCGGCTACGACGGCATCGTGCAAGGCGAGCATGCTCTGGCGCGCCTCGCGCACGGGCACTCCGGCGAGGAGACGTTGGAGCAGATCTACGATCGCCCGGATGCGTTCCACCGGCCGTACCTCCCGGACGACGCGGCATGAAGAAGGTCGCCTATTACAAGGGCTGTCTCGCGTCGCTCTCGGCGAAGGAGCTCGACTTCGCGACGCAGGCGCTTGCACCGAAGGTCGGGTTGGAGCTGATCGAGCTCGAGTCCGTCACGTGCTGCGGCGCGGGCGACATCCACGAGGCTGAGCCCGACTACTACCTCCACCTGAACGCACGGATCCTTTCGTACGCGGCCGCGGAGGGCGTCGACACGCTCCTCACCGTGTGCAACGTCTGCACGCTGAACCTCCGCCAGGCCAACTTCGTGCTGATGGGCGACTCCGAGGTGCGCGCGCGCGTGAACGAGAACCTCGTCTCCGTCGGCGTGCCCGCGTATGAGCGTGACGTCGACGTGCGCCACCTCCTCTGGGAGATCGCCGACGGCGAGGGGTACGAGCTGCTGAAGTCGGCGGCGCACCGCGGGCTGAAGGGCCTCAAGGTGGCGCCGTTCTACGGCTGCCAGATCCTGCGGCCGTCGAAGATCAACGGCTTCGAGGATCCCGACCAGCCGTGGTCGCTCGAGCGGATCATCGAGGCGTGCGGCGGCGAGGCGATCGACTACCCGGCGAAGATCAAGTGCTGTGGCTTCCCGATCATCCAGGCGCGCGAGGAGACCGCGCTCGGCGAGTTGATCCAGCCGATCGAGCAGGCCTACGAGGCAGGCGCCGACGCGATCGTCACACCGTGCCCACTCTGCCATCTGTCGCTCGATGCATGGCAGTCGAAGCTGAAGGCGGCGACCGGCCGTGACTTCAAGATGCCGATCCTCCACCTGTCGCAGCTCGTCGGTGTCGCCGCGGGCGTCGAGGAGGCCGAGCTGAAGTTCAAGCGGCACGTCGTCTCGATGAAGCCGGTCATCGAGAAGCTCCAGATCTGACCTTCTTCTGGATCGTCGTCGCGCTCGCGGCGCTCGTCGTCATCTACGGCGCGCTCGAGGCGGGCTGGGTGCGCCTGCGCACGCTCGAGCTGGCCGTCGACGGGCTCCCCACGGAGCTCGAAGGGCTGCGGATCGCGCACCTCTCCGACTTCCACCTCGGAATCCCTTCGCTCGGTGAGCGCGCGACGGCGCGGGCCGTCGACTGGGTCGCGAAGCGCAGGCCTGACCTCGTGTGCGTCACGGGCGACCTCGTTTCTCGAAGCCGCGGCGAGGCGAGGCTCGCGACGCTGCTGGAGCGGCTGCCCGACGACATGTACGTCGTGCTCGGCAACCACGACTTCGCGATGTCGCGCGACCCGTTCTCGCAGCCGGTTCAACTCGTGGAGCTCGCGCGGGGACGCCTTCTCTCGGACGAATCGGTCATGACCGAGGTACGGGGCATGCCCGTCGAGATCGGGGGCATCGACCCGCGCTCGTGGCTCGCGAGCCGCAAGACCGAGCTCGGGCCGGCGAAGGCACCGTTTCGGCTCCTGCTCTGCCACTTCCCGCGCGTGCTCGACCGCGTCGAGGACGGCCGCTGGCACCTGATCCTTTCCGGCCACCTGCACGCAGGACAGATCGTGCTCCCGTACGGGCGCCGGAACCGGCTCCTGCTCGCGCATCCCCGCTCCCGCTACCGCAACGGTGTCTACCGCCGGCGCACGACGACGATGCACGTCTCACCGGGTCTCGGGACGACCTTCGTGCCGTTCCGCTTCTTCGCCCGCCCGGAGGCGACCGAACTGGTTCTACGATCCCGGTGAACGGTATGGAGGGGCACAGCGTCATCTCGCCGGACGTCCTCGCGCGCTACGCCGCCGATGCGGCGGCGGAGGTGCCGGGCGTCCACACGAAGCAGCGCCGCGGTGCGCGTGTCGCGGGCAGCGAGGTCGAGGTGCATCTCGTCGTCGACTACGGAGCCGAAATCCCGCAGGTTGCCGCCGAGGTGCAGCGCCACGTCGTCGACTACCTCCAGCGGATGGCCGACCTGACGCCGACCGCCGTGAACGTCGTCGTGGACGACGTCCAGAGGTAATCGTGCCGCCTCATCTCACCGGACTGACGAAGCTGACGCTCGAGACCACGCCGACGGTGTGCCACGAGTGCATCTGGTGGCAGACGCGCGGCCGCCGCACGACCGACAAGGGCCGCTGGATGGAGAAGATCGAGCTCGACTTCGGCGCGTGGGGAACCGTCTACTACGACTCCGACCGGCGCGTGCTCGGGTCGATGCAGTACGGCCCGGCGCAGGCGTTCCCGCGCGCGTTCGAGCTTCCGGGAGGGCCGCCGTCCGACGGTTCGATCCTCGTCACCTGCGCGTATCTCGTCGACCCGTCGAGCCCGTGGGTCCTGCAGTCGCTCTTCCTCGCTGCGATCGGCGAGGCGCGCGATCGCGGTGCCGCCTGCCTCGAGGCGTTCTCGTACCGCTACGCCGAGCGTGAGTCGAGCTACGAGCGCTTCCGCGTCCACCGCACGGTGTTCCCGCAGGACTTTCTCGCCGACTTCGGCTTCCAGGTCGTGCGCTCGGCCGGCCGTGTCGGCCTGTCGCGGCTCGAACTCGGGGGCTTGCAGCCGGTGGAGGAGGGGAGACGCGAGAAGGTGCTCGCCGTCGTCCGCAGCGCGTTCGGTGTCCCCGAGCGCGAGCCTAT
>JAICUZ010000032.1 GCA_025935595.1 Burkholderiales bacterium | reverse complement strand
GAAGACCTGCTGGCGCGCCTCGGGCGGGATGCCGGGCCCATCGTTCGCGACGGTGAGGAGCGCCCGGTGGCCGTCCAGGGAGGCCGCCAGCCGCACCTGCGTCCCACCCGGCGTATGGACGAGCGCGTTCTCCACCAGGACGCGGCCGATCTGGAGGACGCGCTCGGCGTCCCCGCGCGCCTCGACCGGCGCCCCGTACTCGAGGTCGAGGGCATGCCCCGTCGCGGCGGCGCGCGGCGTGAACTCGGCGGTCAGCTCGGCGGCAAGGCCGGCGAGGTCGACCGTCTCCGTCACCGGCGTCAATCGTCCGGCGTCCAACCGAGACAGGTCCAGGAGGTCGGTGGCGAGCTTCGCGAGACGCGCCACCTGCTCGCGCATGGACGCCAGGAACTCCTCGCGCGTCGCGGGATCGAGCTCCGGCTCCTCGAGCAGCTCGAGGAAGCCGCTGAGCGAGAAGAGCGGCGTGCGCAACTCGTGCGAGGCGTTGGCAATGAACTCGCCGCGGGCGCGGTCGAGGGTGGCGAGCCGGAGACGCATGCGCTCGAACCCACGCGCCAGCTGGCCGACCTCGTCCTGGCTCGCATCCACGACCGGGTCCTCGAAGTTCCCGGACGCGATCCGCTCGGCCGCCTGCTCGAGCCGACGCAACCGGCGCGCGAACAGGCTCGCCGCGGCGTACCCGACGAGGACGGCGAAGACCGTCGAGACGCCGCCCGCAATGAGCAGCCGGCGCCGGACGACGCTGACCGTCTGCAGCTGCGCCCGCAAGGGCGAGGCGAGCAGGACGACCACCAACGGCTCGTTCTCGACCGGTGCCGCCACCTCCGCGTATTGCTCGCCGTTTCGGCTGACGATTCCGCGCGCCTCTCCGCCGCGGCGGAACGCGAGCAGGGCGATCGGATCCTCCTCGAGGTCGGACGAGCGCTGGTCGAGGTTGGAGTCGGCCACCGGCTCGAGCGGGCCCGTGTCCGAGAGCGAGTCGAGCACGGCGACGCGCGCGTCCACCGCCGGCGCCATCTCGTTCACGTACTGGGCGCGCAGGTCGAACTCGGCCGGGAACGCCGGGAGCGCGACCTTCTGGAGCGATGAGGCGAGACTGCGGAGCTCCGTGGTCTCGAGCGAGCGCCGGTAGGACGGCACGACGATCACGTAGACGATCGCGAGCACTCCGACCACCACGACGAGGAGCGAAAGCGCGAGCCGGCTGCCGACGCTCCGAAACGGCATCAGCTCTCCCTGAACCGGTAGCCGACGCCGCGAACCGTGAGGATGAACTCCGGCTCGCGCGGCTCGGCCTCGAGCTTCTCGCGCAGGTGACGGACGTGGACGTCGATCGTCCGGGGGTCGCGGTAGTCGGCGCTCTTCCACAGCGCTTCGAGGAGCATGCGCCGGCTGAAGACACGGCCGGGGCTCGCCGCGAGCGTGCGCAGGAGCTCGAATTCGACGTAGGTCAGGGTCACCGGCTCGCCCCGCGCCTGGACCGTGCGGCGCGACATGTCGATCACGAGCCCGTCGGTCTCGATGCGCGGCTCGGCCTCGTCCGCCGGCACGTGTGGCTGGCGAGCCCGGCGCAGGAGCGCGCGCACGCGCGAGCGGAACTCGCGAATCGAGAACGGCTTCGTGATGTAGTCGTCGGCGCCGAGCTCGAGCCCGAGCACCTTGTCGAGCTCGTCGTCGCGCGCCGTGAGCATGATGATCGGCACCGTGCTCGTCGCCCGCAGCCGTTTGCAGACCTCGAGCCCGTCGAGCCGCGGCAGCATCAGGTCGAGCACGACCAGGTCGATCGGCTGTTCGGCGAACCGCCGCAACGCCTCTTCTCCGTCGCCAGCTTGGACAACAACATATCCGTCCTTCTCGAGCGGGAACGTCAGGACGGTGCGCACGGCGTCCTCGTCGTCGACCAGCAGAATCGTGGGGGAGTGGTCGGGCATCGGCGTTCCGGCGGTGCCAGGATAACCCCGGAGATGGCGCGCACTGCTCGCCGCGCCCGCCGCGGATCGCTCGAACGTCCGGTGAACGGCCGTCTCTATCGCGGCTCGTTCGTCGTCGTCGCGCTCGCCGTCCTCCTGCTCGCGTTCTCGATCGTGCGGCCGGTCGCGCTCCCGCCGCCGCAACTGCCGCCGAACTTCGACGGGGCGGGCACACGCGCGCTCGCGACGTACCTGGCCGGTCACTATCCGGACCGCTCGCCGGGCGGGGCGAACTCGCTGACGGCAGCGCGGTGGTTCCGCGACCAGATGCGGCAATACGACCTGCCCGTCTCGTCGGAGACGTGGACCGCGACCATCCCGGGCCGGGGCCGGTCGCAGCTGCAGAACCTGTGGGCCGTCGCCCGCGGCCAGACACGACAGGCGATCGTCGTGATGGCGCACCGTGACGATCCCGGCGACGGCACCGGCGCAAACGACAACGCGACGGGCACAGCGGCGCTCGTCGAGCTTGCGCGCGGGTATGCGCTTTCGACGACGCCCGGCTCACGCGTGCGGTCCGGGCACACGATCGTGTTCCTGTCGACCGACGCGGGCGCGTTCGGAGGTCTCGGCGCCCTGCGCTTCGCGTCGCATCCGCCGTTTCCGGTCGTCGCGGTAATCGACCTCGACGCAATTGGCGGGTCAGGCGTGCCGCGCATCGAGATCGCCGGCGACGCCCCCCGGTCACCGGCCGCGAGCCTCGTGCAGACCGCGGCGCGCAGGATCGAGGAGCAGACGGAGCGACCGCCGGGCCGCCCGAGCGTCGTCGCCCAGCTGATCGACCTCGGATTCCCGTTCACCCTCTACGGCCAGGGGCCGTTCGTCGCGCGCGGCATCCCGGCACTCACGTTGACGACGTCGGGCGCGCGACCGCCGGAGTCCTTCACCGATCGGAGCAGCACGCTCTCGACGACGCGCATCGGTCAGATCGGCCGCGCGGCACAACAGCTCGTCGGCTCACTCGACCAAGGTCTCGAGATCGCGCAGGGGACGACCACGTTCGTCTGGGCGGGCCAGCGGTTCGTGCGCGGCTGGGCGATCGAGGTCGTTCTCTTCACGCTGCTCATCCCGTATCTCGTCGCCGTGGTCGATCTCTTCGCACACTGCCGGCGACGCCGCATACCACTCCTGCCTGCGGCTCGCAGTCTGCGGAGCCGCGTCGCGGTGTGGTTGTTCGCGGGCGCCGCGTTCTACGCGCTGCGCATCTTCGGCGCGTGGCCGACCGGCGAACCGCGGCCGCCGAACCCGGCCTCGCGCGCGACCGGCGACTGGCCCGTGCTCGCACTGATCCTGTTCACGGCGATCTCGTTCGGCGGCTGGCTGCTCGCACGACCGCGCCTGGCGCCGCGTCGACCCGTCACCCCGGAGGACCAGCTCGCTGGCGAGACAGCTGCGCTGATCGGGCTGGGCATCGTCGCGTTGCTCGTATTGGCAACAAACCCGTATGCGCTCATCTTCTTCGTCCCGGCGCTGCACGCATGGCTGTGGCTGCCGCAAGTGCACCTCGGGCGTCGGCCGCTCGCCGTGCTCTTGCTCGTCGCCGGCCTCACGGGGCCCGCGCTGATCGTGCTCTCCGTGGCGGTCAGGTTCGGCCTCGGGTTCGACGCACCGTGGTACCTGCTGGAGCTCGTCTCGCTAGGGTACGTCCACGTGCCCGCGGTTGCGATCACGCTCGCGGGCGCGGCGTGCGCCGCACAACTCGTCGCCGTGACCGCACACCGCTACGCCCCGTATCCCGACCGCGACGACCGCCCGCCGCTCGGGCCGTTTCGAAGCCTCGTCCGGGCGATCGTGCTGACGACGCGCGCGCGTCGAGCCTAGTGCGGCTGGTCGCCCGCATCCTCGGTGCCGTGCTGATCGTGGCCGGCGTCCTGACGCTCGCGTGGGTCGTCGTCGTCTGGCAGTGGCAGGACCCGTTCACCGCGCTCTACACGCACGTCCAGCAGAACCGCCTTTCCCACAGCTACGAGCGACGCGTCCACGCCTACCACCCGAGACCCACGCACGGCAAGGACCTCGCCGCCGTGCGAGTCCAGATCGCCGCCGAAGCACGCGCGTATGGGCACACGCTCCGGACCGGCGACGCGGTCGGCCGTCTGCAGATCGGCCGTATCGGCTTGAAGATGGTGGTGGTCCAGGGCACCGACCACGAGACGCTCAAGAAAGGGCCCGGCCACTACGAACCGAGCGCGCTGCCCGGAGAAGGGCACCTGATCTACGTCGCGGGACACCGCACGACGTATCTCGCACCGTTCGCGCACATCGACGACATCGAGGTCGGCGACTACATCACCTTCTCCGTCCCGTACGCAACGCTCGTCTACCGGGTGCGACGCCACTACATCGTCCGGTCCGACCAGCTGTCCGTGTTGCAGGACCACGGCAGCGAGATCCTGCGTCTGCAAGCGTGCCACCCGCGCTTCTTCGCGACGCACCGCTACATCGTCGACGCGACGCTCGTGTCGATCACGCCGGCAGGCGGCGAGACCCGTGCCGTCAAAGCGGCAGCCAGCTGACGGCGCTGCCGGCGGCGAGCTCGCCGCTGCCGCGCGGCACCAGCACGAGGGCATTCGCGTGAGCTGCCCGCGCGATCATGTGCGACTCCTGCCCGCGGATCGGCTGCACGAGGCCGTCGGCGGCGGTCCGTGCGCGAACGAGCTCGTCGCGGGCGGCGTTCCGCGGCAGCGCCATGCCGAGACGACCGGGCAGGAAGGCGGGTCGCGGATCACTCGCACCTTGGAGCGCCGCAAGCGCCGGCCGGACGAGCAGCTCGAAGCCCACGAACGACGAGACCGGGTTGCCGGGCAGGCCGAAGACGAGGGTCGACCCGCGGGTCGAGAAAGCGACGGGCTTCCCCGGCTTCACCGCCACGCGCCAGAACACCTCCACGGCACCGAGCTCGCCGAGCAGGCCCCGGACGAGATCGTGCTCGCCGACCGAGACACCGCCGGAGGTGAGCAGCACGTCGGCGTCGAGCCCCCGCTCGAGGGCGGCGCGCGTCGCGTCCTCGTCGTCGGCGACGGATCCATGGACCTCCGCGTCGGCACCCGCGCGCCGAAGCTGCGCCGCGAGCATCACGGTGTTCGACTCGTAGATCTGCCCGGGGCCGAGCGACTCACCGGGTGGGCGCAACTCACTACCGGTCGCGAGCACTGCGACGCGCGGCCGGCGCGCGCACCGAACCGTCGCGAGGCCGACTGCGGCAAGCGCGCCGAGCTGCGCCGGGCCGCACGTCGCGCCCGCAGGAACGACGACCGCGCCCGCGGCGATGTCCCCGCCGCGCGGACGCACGTTCTCGCCGGGCTCGACCCGTTCGACCTCGACCGCGCTGCCGCCGCCGCGCGTGCGCTCGACCGGCACGACCGCGTCGGCGCCGGCCGGAACGACTGCGCCGGTCGAGATGGCGATCGCCTGACCGGCCTCGAGCACCGCGTCGGCCGGGAGCCCCGCCGCAGACCGGCCGACGACCGCGAGCGACGCCGGCGTGTCGCCGGCGCGCACGGCAAACCCGTCCATCGCGGAGCTCGCGAACGGCGGGAGGTCGACGCGTGCGACCGCGTCGACCGCGAGCACACGCCCGTCCCCCTCCGCGACACGGACCTCCTCGTCCGGCAACAGCCGTGCGTGCTCGAGCACGCGGGCGAGCGCCTCGTCGATCGTCAGGAGGTCGGGCACGTCGATCACGATAATCCCGGCCGATGAGCGAGGAGTTGGTCGCCGGCCGGTACCGCCTGCTCGAGCCGCTCGGGCGCGGCGCGATGAGCGCTGTCTGGGAAGCGGACGACCTCGAGCTGGCGCGCCGCGTCGCGGTCAAGACCCTCGCGCCGAGCGCCGACCGGCAGCGTTTCGAGCGTGAGGCGCATGCCGTGGCGGCGCTGTCCCACGAGAACATCGTCGCGCTCTACGACTACGGCGAGTCGGAGGGCCGTCCGTTCATGGTGCTCGAGTGCCTGCAAGGAGGATCACTCGAGGATCGCCTCGGAACCGGGCAGCCGCTGCCCGATGACGAGACGCGCCGGATCGCCGGCGATGTCGCGGCGGGGCTCGCGCACGCGCACGAGCGAGGGCTGGTCCACCGCGACCTGAAGCCCGCGAACATCCTCTTCGACGCAGAGGGGCGCGCGAAGATCGCCGACTTCGGGATCGCGCGCATGCGCGGCACCGGCACGCTGACCGAGACGGGGACGGTTCTCGGGACGGCGTCGTACCTCTCGCCCGAGCAGGCGACCGGAGCGGTCGCCGGGCCGGCGAGCGACGTCTATTCGTTCGGCGTCATCCTCTTCCGGCTCTTGACGGGGCGGCTTCCCTTCACCGCCAAGAACGCGATGGAGCTCGTGCGCATGCATCGCGAGGACGCGCCGCCGCCCGTCGACGAACTGCGAAGCGATGCGCCGGCGGACCTCGCGGCGCTCGCCGCAGCGGCGCTCGCGAAGGATCCGGCGGCACGCCCGGCCGATGGAGCCGCACTCCTGGTCGCGCTGGGCGGGCAGCAGCTCGAGCCCGCGACGCAGATCATCGTCCCGCCTCCTCGCCGCGGCCGGTTCCCGCTCTTCGCAGCGATCGCGGCCGTCGTGCTCCTGCTCGCCGGCGGAGCAGTCGCGCTCGCGCTCACCCATCGCGACCGCGGTGGCACGACGCAAACGGTCCCGACGCTCGACCTCCCGACCGTCAAGCCGACGACGCACACGGCGACACCGACAACTCCGGCGACGACGGAGCCGACCACCGCGCCGCAGACGACGACCGCCCCCACGACGATCACGACACCGTCGACCACCACCCACCCACCGACCACGACCGCGCCCGTGACGACGGCACCGCCACCGCCGACGACCACGGCTCCCGCGACGAGCACCGTCGCAACGACGACCGACACGACTCCGGTGACGACCGAGCCGGCGACGACCACTGCGGAGACGACGACTACGACGCCCTGATCAGTGCTGCGTCGGCGCGCGCGGAACGATCGGCGCGTACGTCGTCGTCGGCGCCGTCGTCGTGACGGGCGGCGGCGTGTAGTACGAGCCGAGGTGCCCGTAATACCCGTGGCTGAGCCCACGCCACACCGGGTACTTGTCCGGTGACGGGAAGTCGAGCACCTTGTGGTGGTACAGCGCCGCCGCCATGTACTCGTGCCAGATCGGCACGGCGAACGTCGCGCCCGCGACCGGCACGCCGTGCACGCTCGTCATCGGGATCTCGCCCTTCGGATACCCCATCCAGACGACCGTCGTGAGCTGGCGCGTATAGCCGTCGAACCACGCGTCGGCGTGATCCTCCGTCGTTCCCGTCTTGCCGGCGTTCGGATGGATCCCGTCGCCCGAGCCGGCGCCGGTTCCGTACTGCGCGTTCTGCTTCAGCACGTCGTTGACCTTCCAGGCAACACCCTGCGAGACCGCCCGCTTCGCCTGCGGCTTCCCCCAGCCCGACGCCGCGTCGACCTTCCCGCCGGGCAGGATCACCTTGGTGATCGCCATCGGCTTGGCGTAGATACCCATCGCCGGGAACGTCGAGTAGGCGGCGGCCATGTCGAGCGGCGACACGGCGAGGCTCCCGAGCCCGATGGACGCCACCGGCGTGTCCGGCTGCATGGTGATTCCGAGCCGGTGTGCCATCTGCCACACGTAGCGCGGCCCGACGTCGAGGGTCAGCTGGGCGTAGACGGTGTTGTCGGACTGCAGCGTCGCCCGCGTCACCGACTCGCTGCCGTTGTACGTGTTGTCGTACGTGTGCACGTCCCACGGCTTCTCTGCGTTGCACCACCCGCCGGTCGAGCACGTGAACGGCGCTGACGTGTAGTACGTGGAGTCCGGGTCGGCGCCTTGCTCGATGGCGGACGCGAGCACGAGCGTCTTGAACGTCGAGCCTGCCTGGCGCGTCGATTGTGCGGCAAGGTTGAACTGGTTCCCCTTCGTACGGACGACCGCGGCCATCGCGCGGATCGCGCCGGTGCCCGGCTCGACCGACACCACCGCCGCCGCGGGATCCGTCTTGTACGGCAGGACGTCGAGAATCGCCTTCCGCGCGAGGCGCTGCAGCCGCGGATCGATCGTCGTGTAGACCTTCAACCCACCCTGGCGCACGGTCGTCGCGCCGTACTGCCGCTCGAGCTGGTCGATCACGTAGGAGAAGAAGTACGGCTGCTTGATGGTCGAGTAGACGCGGCCCGGCTTCAGGCCGAGCGACCGCGACCGGATCGCGACGTCGAACTGGTGCTGGGTGATCTGCCGGTTCGCGAAAAGCGCGCGCAGCACTTCGTCGCGGCGGGCGAGCGCGGCGCGCGCGTTGTGCAGCGGGTCGTAGTCCGACGGCGCCTGTGGCAGGCCGGCCAGCATCGCGGACTGCAGCAACGTCAGTTCGCTCGCGTGCTTGGAGAAGTACGTCTGCGCGGCCGCCTCGACGCCGTACGCGTGGTTGCCGTAGTAGACGGTGTTCAGGTATTCGTCGAGGATCCGCGGCTTCGACCACTTGCGCGAGAGCTTGATCGCGAGGCACGCCTCCTTGAGCTTCCGGTTGAACGTCTTCTCGCTGCCCGTGTAGAGGTTTCGCACGAGCTGCTGGGTGATCGTCGAGCCGCCCTGGACCGCGCGTCCGGCGGTCACGTCCGCCCACGCGGCACGGGCGATGCCGACGTAGTCGACGGCGCCGTGCTGCCAATAGCGGCGGTCCTCGATCGAGACCGTCGCCTTCGGCAGCCACGCGGACATCTGGCCGAGCGACACCGGCTCGCGGTTGCGCTCGGCCGGGATCGACCCGAGCAGCGAGCCGTCGTCGGCGTAGACGAACGAGTTGGCGCCGATGTCCGTCGGCCGCAGCGCGTTCAAGTCACAGCCTGTCGTCAGCGCCGCGCCCGCACCGAGCCCGAGCGTCGCGAAGGCGATCCCGATCACGATCAGCACCGTCGCGGCGATCACGCCGGCGCGGCGGCGGCGGCGAACCCGCTCGGCGCGCTTCCGCTTGCGCCCGCGGTGCGCCAGGATGAAGTCGACGTCGTCGTGGCGCCGCTTCGCCATTTCAGCTCATTGCCTCGAGCCGCTGCGCGAGCACGAGCCGCAGGTCGCTCGCCTCACGGTCGGCGACCGCCTCGTTCGACACGCGCCTCCGGACCTTCACAACCGCCTTGTCTCCCTTGAGCGCCGTCACGTACACCTCGTCTCCGTCACCTCCGAGCGCCTGCACCGTCGCCGGTAGGTTCGCAGACGGCACCTCGACGGATGCCTCGGCGAAGGTCTCGGCGCTTCGGATCGTCGAGTTGCGGATCGTCTCCGACGCAAGCTTCTCGTTCGGCACGACCAGCCGGTCGTTGTCCCGGGTGCGGATCCACGTGTAGGTGAGACCGATCTCCTCGACGACACCCTGGACGCCCTGCACCTCGACCTCGTCGCCGAGGCGCAGCGGCTGGCTGACGGCGATCAGCACGCCGGCGACGACATTGCCGATCGTTCGCTGGCTCGCGAAGCCGATCACGAGGCCGATGACCGCCGACGAGGCGAGCACACCGCCGGCGACGGTCCGCACCTCTGGGATGACGAGGAGCGCCGACAGGATCCCGACGAAGACGATGGCCGCCATGAGCGTGCGCCGGAGCACGCGGTAGCGCGTCGCGATGCTCGGATCGAGCGATCGCTTGGAGATCCGCCAGTCGACGAGCTTCGCGGCCACGATCGTGACGGCAAGTACCCCGACGGCGGTGAGCAAACGCTGCCAGAAGAGTGACATCAGATGGTCTCTATTCGTCCCAGTCGATGGGTTTCCGCCCGCGGTAGCCCGCCTCGAGCGGATGCCAGTACGCGACCGAGGCTTCGCCGACCTGCCAGCAGAGCTCGACCTCTTCGCCGTCGCGCAACCCGGGGAAGTCGAGCAGCCCGACATCGAGGTCTTTCACGACGACTCCGATCGCGTCGAGCTCGCGGAGCGCTTCGGCGGTCTGCTCGGCCAACTGCTCCAACCCGCCCTGCGCCGCCTTCAGGTCGGTGGCCGCGTAGCCGACGCCGTTCCCGCCGATCGCGAGAATGCTGTCGCCCTGCGTCTCCGCGAGCTCGCGCATCTCCGATCGCAGCGCGACGAGACGCTCGGCGATGGGGCGCACCTGATCGAGCGCGCTGTTAGCCTCGCGTGGAGTGAACAGGCGTTTCGGCACGGCGCCGCCCCATGGTAGGGCCGACACGATGCGCCTCGCAGTGTGGCTCGCGCTCGTCACGGCGCTGATCGCCCTCCAGTACGCCTCGCCCAAACCGAAGCCGGACCTGCTCTACCAGTGGTCGACCGTCGCGAACGGCGTGATCCAGGCAGCGATCATCGTCGGCCTCATGCTGGCGATCGCGCGTCCCCGGCCGAGGCTTCTTGCCTTGCGGAGGCCGGTCTCGCCCAGGCGGGCCGCCGCGTACGTCGCCGGTGTGCTCGTCGCGATCTACGTCTTCGAGCCGATCTACGCCGGTCTCACGCACCCGGGCAACGAGCAGGGTCTCGTCCCCGCGCACTGGGAGCCGGCGCACGCGGCGGCCTACGTCGTCAACGGCATCGTCATCTGCACGCTCGTGCCGCTCGCCGAAGAGATCATGTTCCGCGGGATCGGCTACTCGCTCCTCGAGCCGTTCGGGCGTTGGCCCGCCATTCTCGCGGTCGGTGTGCTGTTCGGCTTGTCGCACGGGCTCGCGATCCTGTTACCGGTGATCGTCTTCTTCGGCTGCCTGCTCGCCTGGGTCCGCTCGCGCACGGACAGCGTCTTCCCAGGAATGGTCGCGCACGGCGTGTTCAACCTGATCGCCCTCGTCGCCGCCGTCACCATCAGCAGCTAGCGTCACCGTGTGCGCCGACGGGTCTACGGTTTACGTGTATTGAGCGACAACGTCGTCAGCGGCCTGCGTGACGAGATCACCGCGATCGACCGCGAGCTCGTCGCGCTCGTGAACCGGCGCATCGACACCGTCGCGCGGCTGAAGCGCCACAAGGACGAGCACGGGATCGCATTCGTCGATCCCGACCGAGAGGCGCAGATGGTCGCCGAGCGTGTGCGCGAGAATCCCGGCCCGCTCTCCGAGGCCGGGCTGCGCGCGTTCTACGCCGAGCTCCTCGCGCTCACGAAGCGCGAGGTCTAGGTCTCTTCGTCTTCCTCTTCGTGCTCGACGAGCTCTTCGGCTTCGACGAAGTCCTCTGCGGAGACACGGTCGAGGAAGTCCTTGAACTGGTCGACGATCTCTTCCTCGTTCACGTCGTCGCCTTCCATCTCGATCGCCGACTCCTCGATCACGTCGTCCGCGGCGAAGATCGGGACCTGTGCGCGGACGGCGACGGCGATCGCGTCGGACGAGCGCGAGTCGATCTCGAGCTCGTTCCCGTTCTGCGCGACGGTGATCGACGCGTGGAAGGTGTTCTCACGCAGCTCGGTGACGGTGACGCGCACGATCTCGACGTCGAGCTCGCCGAGGATGTTGACGAGCAGGTCGTGTGTGAGCGGCCGTGGGGCCGACGCTCCTTGCAGCTTCATCAAGATCGCGGCCGCTTCGGGATGACCGATCCAGATCGGCAGGTAGCGGTTGCCGTCGGCCGTCTTCAAGAGCACGATGGGCTGCTTGCCGACGAGGTCGAACGAGACTCCGTAGATCGTCATCTCGACCATCGCTTCCTAGAGTACCCCCGAGGTTGGAGCCAGACGCAGAGCGCTATCATGCGGCCCGCGCGGGCGATTAGCTCAGTTGGTTAGAGCGCCGCTCTGATAAGGCGGAGGTCCCTGGTTCGAGTCCAGGATCGCCCACTCCCTGCGCGCTAGTGCTGTTCGCGGGTGCGAAGGACGTAGTCCTCGACGACGTGCAAGAAGGCCGCGTCCTGGGCGAGCTCCGACAAATTCGACTTCGTCGCGTTGTCGAGGTCGGCGTCCGCGGCCAGCTCGCGCAGGAACGGCTTGACGCGCCCGTCCTGCGACAGCTGCGCCATGCGCAGGAACAGGCGACGCGTGTCGTCGTCTTGGGAGATCGCCTCGAGAGCCTCGAGATCGTCGAGCCAGAGCCCGTGCACGCAGGGTGAACGCCCGCAGGCGCAGCGAGGTTACGCCGCGAGCAGCCGCTCGAGCGCTTCGGCGAGCTCTTCGAGCTGGACGTCGCCGTCGACTGCCACCTGGAGCCCGGCAGCGCCAACCTTCGCGTCGAACCCCGTGAGCGCCCGGAACGCGTCGCGTACCCGCTGGGCCACGGCAGGATCGACGGCGCTGGTCCGGCGTTCGCGGGTCGCCGCGCCGGCCGCTTTGGCTGCGCGCTCGGCCGACCGCACGGACATCCCGTCGCGCACGATGCGGCGCGCGAGCCGGCGGCGGGCGTCGTGGTCGGGGATCGAGAGGAGCGCGCGGGCATGGCCCTCCGAGAGCTCGCCGCGACCGACGAGCTCGAGCACGTCGCTCGGCAGCTCGAGGAGGCGCACGCGGTTCGAGACCGTCGGCTTCGACTTGCCGACGCGATCGGCGACCTCGGAGAGTGCGAGGCCGAAGTCGTCGAGGAGGATCGCGTACGCGCGCGCTTCCTCGATCGGCGACAGGTCCTCGCGCGCGACGTTCTCGACGAGCCCGAGCAAGAGGGTGTCGCGGTCGTCTGCTTCGCGGATCACCGCCGGCACGGTCGTGATTCCCGCCTCGATCGCGGCGCGCCAGCGGCGCTCGCCGGCGATCAGCTCGTACCCGCCGTGCACGCGCGGACGAACGACGACCGGCTGGATGAGCCCCTGCGAGCGGATCGACTCCGCGAGGCCCGACACGGTCTCGCCGTCGAACTCCTTCCGCGGCTGGTTCGGGTTGCGGTGGATCTGGTCGACCGGGACGTGGGCGAGCTCCGGCTCGGCGTTCCCGATCAGGACCTCGAAGCCGCGGCCGAGGCCGCGCCGCGGGTTACCGACGCTCGACAAGCTCCATCGCCACCTTCCAGTAGGCCTCGGCGCCGCGCGAGCGCCGGTCGTAGTGGGTCACGGGCAGACCGTGGCTCGGCGCCTCGGCGACGCGCACCGAGCGCGGCACGACGGCGGTGAACACGAGCTCGCCGAAGTGTCTCCGCACCTCTGCCTCGACGTCGGCCGAGAGGCGCGTGCGCCCGTCCGCCATCGTCAGCAGGACACCCGCGATCTCGAGCCGCGGGTTGAGCCGGGTCTTGATCAGGTTGATCGACTGCACGAGCTGCGCGAGCCCCTCGAGCGCGTAGTACTCGGTCTGCACCGGCACGATCACGCGGTCGGCTGCGGCCAACGCGTTGACCGTCAGCGGCCCGAGCGACGGCGGGCAGTCGAGGAGGACGAAGTCGAATCCGTCGGCATGCTCGAGCGCCTGCGCGAGGTACCGGTCGCCGTCGTCGTGTCGCGAGAGCTCGACGGCGGCGCCGGCGAGCTCGGGCTTCGACGGGACGAGGAAGAGGTTGTCGAACGCAGTCGGCTTCACGAGCTCCTCGAGCGGAGCGCCGTCGAGGAGGTCGTAGCTCGAGGTCCCGTTCGCGCGCATGCCGAGCCCGGACGTCGCGTTCGCCTGCGGGTCGAGATCGACGACGAGCGAGCGCTCACCCGCCTCGGCGAGACACGCCGCGAGGTTGATCGCGGTGGTCGTCTTGCCCACCCCGCCCTTCTGGTTCGCAAAGGCGTAGACCCGCGGCTTCACGGAGCCAATCTAGCCGTCGGACCGGACCGCGAAGACTCTCTCCTGTGGACGAAATGTGGCTGTTCTTCGACGGTGCCTGGCACCAGACGTGGCCCGGGTGGCCTAGGCCAAAGGACGCTTCTTCGCGACGCCGGCGCGCCTCGGAAAGCCGGGCGGAGTCGGGGCGAGCTTGCGGATCACCAAGAACCCGTCGGGGGAGTCGGTGAGCTCGCCGGCGATCCGTTCCGCGACCTGCGACACGCGCTCCGGCTCCGCCGACGGGCCGACCCATAGCACGACCGCTCCACCGGGACGAACGAGCGGCAGGCACCACTCGACAGCGGTCGGTGGATGCGCGAGCGCCTTCGCGACCGCCACGCCCGCCCAGTCCACCTCCTGCTCCTCCGCCCGCCCCCACACGACGCGTGCGTTGGCGGGCGCGACACCCTCGAGGAAGTCGCACTTGCGCCGCTCCGCCTCGAGCAGCACCACCTCACGCTCGGGGAGCGCGTGCGCGAGTGGGATGCCGGGTGCACCACCGCCGCTGCCGACGTCGACGATCGGGCCGTCGAACTGCGCGACGAGCGGGGCGCCGCGGAGCGAGTCGTCGAGCAGGACGCGCCGGGCCGCCACGGGGTCGCGAAGCGACGTCAGCCCGGGTGTGTCGAGAACCGCCGCGAGCCAGGCGTCGTCAAGCGGGGAGGATGACGACGTACCGATTCGGCTCCGTCCCCTCGCTCATCGTCTGCACACCGGCCACGTCCTGCAGCCGCGTGTGCACGACCTTGCGCTCGACCGCCGTCATCGGCTCGAGCAGGACCCGCTCGCCGGCGACCGCGCGGTCAGCTGCACGCATCGCGATGCCCTCGAGCGTCGCGCGACGACGCTCCCGATAGCCCGCCACGTCCACCGTCACCGACTTCCCAACGCCGCGGCGGTGCACGGCCGCATTCGCGACGTACTGCAGCGCGTCGATCG
>JAICUZ010000194.1 GCA_025935595.1 Burkholderiales bacterium | reverse complement strand
GCGCCGCCGTCGAGCAACAGTCCGCGCGTTCCCGGGTAGGCGCGGGCGTGCGCGACCGCCTCTCCGTCGATCGAGGCGAGCCACTCCATCGACGGCCCGCCCTTGCGCCGCTCGTAGGTCTCCTCGGCCTCCGCGCGGCGGTGCGCGCGGGCTTCGTCGGTGTACTGCTCGGCGGAGAGCGCGATCTCGAGGCCGACGAGGTAGTCGTCGAAACTCGCGATGCGACGGATCTCTATGCCCGCGACCGCCGGCGGCGCCGCCGCGGTCGCGAGCGCCGTGAACTCCCACTGAAGCGGTGGTGCGGGTCGTCGTCCTCCCGCAGCGACGAGCGCGTCCGCGAGCTCTCGGGAGTCGGTCTGCCACGATCCGATCGCGGACGGTGCGAGCGATCGGACCTCGGCGAGAACCTCCGCCGCGGCGTCGGGGCGAAAGCGCGGGCGAAACACGTTCACGTACTTCCCGCCGGCGACGATCGCCGCGAAGTAGCGGTCGTCGTCGACGACCTGTGCGCCGGACGGATCGAGGTAGGCGCCGGGGTGCCTCGCGAACTCGCGGAGCTCCGCGCTCAGCACGTCGCCGGGTCGAGCAGCACCTCGTGCTCGGCGGCGACGCGGAACCCGAGCCGCTCCAGGATCGGGCGCGACATCGCGCCGGCGTGCACGACCAGCGCGGGCTGACCTGCCGCGACCGCGTCATCCCACCGGGCACGCACGAGCGCTCGGTAGGCGCCGCGCCCGCGCGCCTCGGCGAGCACGCCGCCGGAGATCAGCATCACCGCTGGGCAGTCCGCCTCGACGAGCGCGCGGGCGGCTCCCACCGGCGCGCCGTCGACGAACGCGAGGTACATGCGCGGCGTGTGCCCGGCGCGCTCCGAGACGAAGCGCATGTCCCAGTCCGCTTCGTCCTCCTCCTCGCCGAATGCGGCGGCGGAGATCGTGCTGGCGAGCTGAAGCTCCGCGGCGCTGTCGATCCGTCGCGCCTCGACGCCGTCGACCGGCGGCGGTTCCTCGGTCAGCACCATCGACGTGAGATGCGGCTCGTGGCCCGGGCGGTCGGCCGGGACGAACCCGTGCGCGGTCAGCCGGTCGACGAGGTCGACGGGCGTCGCGGAGCTGCCGACGCGCCAGACCGCCTCGCGGTGCTCGTGCCGAGCGATCTCCTCACGTACCTCATGGATCGCCTCCGGCACCGCCTCCGGGTCGAGTCGCAGTCGCGAGACGAGTGTCGTCGTGGGCGACGACCCGAACAGAAGGCAGTAGTGGTCCGTGAGGACCCGTGTCAGCCCGCTGCGCGGGTCGATCTCCCCCCAGGCGGGCGGATCCTCCGCGAACGACCTAAGTGCAGAACTCGTCTGCAACGGAGAGTGCGTCGTCGAGCATCTCGATCGCCTCGTCGAGCTCGTCGCGCGTGATCGTCAGCGGCGGGCAGCACATGACGACGTTCCAGTGCGTCATCAGGTACAAGCCGCTCTCGAGTGCGCGCTTCATCACTGCTGCGATCGGCTTCGCGGCCTCGCCCGAGCCGTTGAACGGCACGAGCGGCTCGCGCGTCGCACGGTCCTTGACGAGCTCGAGGCCCCAGAAGCAGCCGAGGCCGCGCACCTCGCCGATCGACGGATGCTTGTCCTGGAGGCGCGCGAGCTCGGTGCGGAACACCTCGCCCATCGCGGCGGCGTTCTCGACGATGCCTTCCTCCTGGAACGCCTCGATCGACGCGACCGCCGACGCGCATGCGAGCGGATGGCCGCTGTACGTCAGGCCGCCGGCGAACATCTTGTCGCGCACCCACTCGGCGATCGGCTCGCGCACGACCATTGCGCCGAGCGGGACGTAGCCCGAGTTGATCCCCTTCGCGACCGTGAGGATGTCCGGGACGACGTCCCAGTTGTCGACCGCGAACCACTTGCCGGTGCGGCCGAACCCGGCCATCACCTCGTCGGCGATCAGCAGGATGCCGTGGCGGTCGCAGACCTCGCGGATCGACTGCAGGTAGCCGTCCGGGGGGACGATGATCCCGTTCGTCCCGGTGACCGTCTCGAGAATCACGGCCGCGACGGTGTGCGCGCCCTCGTACTGGAGGATCTCTTCCAGATGCGGCGCGCCGGTGCACACGGGGCACGGGTCGGGATGGCCGGCCGGGCAGCGGTAGGTGTACGGGTCGAACATCCGAACGACGCCGGGAATGCCCGGCTCCGCCGCCCAGCGACGCGGGTCGCCGGTGAGAGTGATCCCGCCGGCGGTCGCGCCGTGATAGCTGCGGTACCGCGCGATGATCTTGTGGCGGCCCGTGTACCAGCGGGCGAGCTTGATCGCGTTCTCGTTCGCCTCGGCGCCGCCGTTCGTGAAGAACGACATCTGGAGGTCGCCCGGCGTCACCTCGGCCAGGAGCTTCCCGAGGCGGGACCGCGACTCGGTCGCCATCGGCGGCCCGATCGTCGCGAGCTTCTCCGCCTGGTCCTTGATCGCCTGCACGACCTTCGGGTGCGAGTGGCCGATCGAGACGTTGACGAGCTGCGAGGCGAAATCGAGGTACGCCTTGCCGTCGTAGTCGTAGAAGTAGCGCCCCTCGGCGCGCTCCACTGCGATCGGGTTGATCGCGTTCTGGACGCTCCAGGAGTAGAGAACGTAGTCCTTCGCGTCCTGGACGATCTGCCTTCCCAGCTCGGTGTTCGTCTCTGTCGTCGCCATGGCCGAAGCCTACTCCCGGGGTTAGGCTCGCGCGGATGACCTGCCCCGCCTGTGGCGCCGAAAACCCGTCCGGCGCGCGCTTCTGCAATGCGTGCGGCGCAGCGCTGCCAGGAGAGGCTGCTCGCGAGGTGCGGAAGGTCGTCACCGTTCTCTTCTGCGACGTCACCGGCTCGACCGCTCTCGGCGAGCGGCTCGACCCGGAAAAGCTGCGGGGCGTGATGGCCGAGTACTTCTCCATCGCCCGAGCGGCGATCGAGCGGCACGGCGGCACGGTCGAGAAGTTCATCGGCGACGCGGTGATGGCCGTCTTCGGCGTACCGACCGTTCGAGAAGACGACGCGTTACGTGCGGTGCGGGCCGCGCTCGAGTTGCGCGACGCCGCCGCCCTCGACCTCCGGGTCGGCGTCAACACCGGCGAGGTCGTCACCGGTACCGGCGAGACGCTTGTCACCGGCGACGCGGTGAACGTCGCAGCGCGGCTCGAACAGGCGGCGGGACCAGGTGAGGTGCTGCTCGGCGAATCGACGTATCAGCTCGTGCGCGACGCGGTCGACGCCGAGCTCGTGCCGCCGATCGAGGCGAAAGGCAAGTCCGAGCCGGTCACGGCCTACCGTCTCCGCGCCCTTACCGGCGGCGCAGCGTACGAGCGGCGGACAGACGCCCCCCTCGTCGGCCGAGAGCGCGAGCGGCGGCTGCTCGCAGACGCGTGGGAGCGTTGCCTGTCGGAGAGCGCATGCGCGCAGTTCACGGTGCTCGGCAGTGCCGGTGTCGGCAAGTCGAGGCTCGCCGCCGAGTTCCTGTCGCAGCTGGACGCGTGTGTCGTCACCGGTCGTTGTCTCTCGTACGGCGAGGGGATCACCTACTGGCCCGTCGTCGAAGCGGTGAAACAGCTACTCGGTGACGAGCCCCCGCCGAACCCTGCGATTGCGGCGCTGCTCGGGGACGGCGACGCCGCGGCCGACGACATCGCGTCCGCGGTGCGCCGGCTGTTCGAGTCGTCGGCGCGCTCACGGCCGCTCGTGGTCGTGTTCGACGACCTGCAATGGGCCGAGCCGACGTTCCTCGAACTGATCGAGCACGTCACTGACTGGTCGCGCGACGCGCCGCTGCTTGTCCTCTGCCTGGCGCGGCCGGATCTGCTCGACCTGCGTGCCGGCTGGGGTGGGGGCAAGCTCAATGCCACAACCGTGCTGCTCGAGCCGCTGACCGCGCGCGAGACGGACGAGCTGATCGAGCGTCTGCTCGGCTCGGAAGGGCTCGACGACGGCCTGCGTGAGCGGATCCGGACGGCCGCGGAGGGCAACCCGCTGTTCGTCGAGCAGATGCTCGCGATGGTGCAGGACTGGCATGGCGGGGAGATCGCCGTGCCGCCGACGATCCGGGCCCTGCTCGCCGCCCGCCTCGACCAGCTACCGAGCGGCGAACGGCTTGCGCTCGAGCGCGGCGCCGTCGAGGGTCAGGTCTTCCACCGGGGTGCGGTCCAGGCGCTCGCTCCGGACGAGCTGGCGATCCCGGCCCAGCTGATGGGGCTCGTCCGGAAGGAGCTCGTCCGGCCGACGACGGCGACGCTGCCCGAGGACGACGCCTTTCGATTTCGGCATCTCCTCATCCGCGACGCCGCCTACGACGCGCTGCCTAAGGCAACGCGGGCCGACCTGCACGAGCGGTTCGCGCGCTGGCTCGAGGAGCACGGGGGCGGCCTCGTCGAGCTCGACGAGATCCTCGGCTACCACCTAGAGCAGGCGGCGCGTTACCGCGCCGAGCTCGCCACGGACCTCGGTGATCTTGCGCTGCGCGCCGGAACGCATTTGACCGCGGCCGGTCGGCGCGCCGTGTTCCGCGGTGACATGGCCGCGGGCCGTCGTCTGCTCTCTCGTGCGGTCGAACTGCTCGAGGATCGTTCGCCCGAACGCGGAGCTGCGCTGCCGTGGCTCGGCGTCGCGCTGTACTCCCTCGGCGAGTTTGCAGAGTCCGATCGCGTGATGACCGAGGCGGTCGACTCCGCCGAAGGAGAGGACTCGGCGATCGCGTTCTTCACGCGCTCTCTTGGCCGCGGGCACAACCCGGTTGGAGGAGAAACCATCGAAAGCCTCGAGCAAGGCGTGCGAGCGCGGCTCGCCGAGCTTCGTGACGCCTCGCCGCTTGCGTACGCGGAGGGCTACCACGCCCTCGGACGGTTCGCCTTCTGGCAAGGGCAGACCACCGAACAGCTGGAAGCCGCGAGGGTGGCCCGAGAGTACGCCCGCCAGGCGGGCGTGACGGTCCTCGAGGGCATGTGCGCCGGAATGATCGGGACGGCGCTCATCTACGGCGAATCCAGCTGGGACGAGTACGAAGAGTTCGCGCAGGGTTTGCTCAACGAGCGTGACCGCCTTGGACGAATCGTCGACAACGCCCTGTCCGGGTTGGCCGTCGCTGCCTCGGCTCAAGGGCGCACCGGCGAATCGATGCAGCTCTTCGCCGACTACCAGTCCGCGCTGCTCGAGCGCGG
>JAICUZ010000063.1 GCA_025935595.1 Burkholderiales bacterium | reverse complement strand
TCGATGGAGACCTCGCTTCCCGTCGGCGACCGCCCGCGGCGCCCCGAGTGGATGAAGGTGCGCGCGCCGTCGCAGAACGGCAGCTACTTCGACGTGAAGAAGCTGATCCACGGCGCGCAGCTCCACACGATCTGCGAAGAGGCGCGCTGCCCGAACATCGCCGAGTGCTGGGGCCGCGGCACCGCGACGTTCCAGATCCTGGGCGAGACATGCACGCGTGCGTGCCGCTACTGCTACGTGCATTCCGGCAAGCCGTCGGAGCCGGTCGACGCGCTCGAGCCGCTGCGGCTCGCGCAGACGGCGAAGCAGATGGGGTTGAAGCACGTCGTCGTCACGTCGGTCGACCGCGACGACGTTCCCGACAAGGGTGCCGGTCACTACGCCGCGACGATCCGCGCGATCCGCGCGAAGCTGCCCGAGGCGTCGATCGAGGTGCTGACACCCGACTTCCTCGGCGTCGAAGAGGACGCGCTGAAGACGGTGATCGGCGCGCGCCCGAACGTCTTCAACCACAACATCGAGACCGTACGGCGACTGCATCGGAAGATGCGCGGCGGCAAGGCCAGCTACGACGGTGCGCTCTGGCTCCTTCGCCGGGCGAAGGAGATCGCCGACTACAACGTGCTGACGAAGAGCGGCATCATCGTCGGGCTCGGCGAGACGAACGTCGAGGTCGTCGAGACCCTGCGCGACCTGCGCGCGCACGGTGTCGACGTCGTCACGATCGGCCAGTACCTCCAGCCGAGCCCGAAGCACGCGACGATCGACCGTTGGGTGCACCCTGACGAGTTCCGCTGGTTCCGCGAGCAAGGCGAGGCGCTGGGTTTCGGCTCGGTGTTCTCCGGGCCGCTCGTGCGCTCGAGCTACCGCGCCGACGAGCAGCGGCACGCAGCCGAGACCGGCCGCGGCGCCGTCGCGTACTGACTACCGGATCCCGGTGTCGATGGAGAAGTCGTGCTTCGCGGTCACTGCCCGCGGAACGACGAAGCGGATCGGCGTCGGCCGGATGCCGAGCCGTGTCGTGAGCGACCACGTTCCGGCAGCGAGGCGCACGCGATATCGCCCAAGCGCGTCCGTGCGAACCTGTACGTGCTTCGGCCCACGGCTGAATGAGAGCAGGACGTGCGCCGCGGGCTTCGAGCAGGGAACTTCCGCGCGGCACACCGGCGTCGTCGGGCCGATGCGAACCGTCCCGTGCAACAGCGTCAGGGCGACGATCGCAGTGATCATCGTGGCTGAACGGTAGCGCGGAACGCCGGAGGCCGCCCCCTTGGGCGGCCTCCGTGCGCAGTCTCGTTCCTTTGGCGCGCTACGGCGTGACGCGCGTGATGAACGTTCCCCAGTTGGCGAGGATCGTCCGTGTCCCGCCGCAGGTCGTGTCGACCACGAACTCGGCGAGAGTGCAGGTCTGGCCGATGTACTCGCTCGCAAGCCAGATCGAGCCGTCGGGCCCGGCGACCGCAGCGCCGTAGTCGCCCCAACGCCCGGAGCCGTTGTCGACCGGATCCTCGTCGGGATACTGCGTGAAGCCGTCGTCAGGGCCGAGGCCGGCGCCCGAGACGTGAATCTGCCCATCACCGCCGGTGAGGTTCAGCCACGCAGCCGACGGGAAGTAGCCCGGCCCCGCCAGCGTGAACGCCATCACGGCCTTGCCGGAGCCGTTGACGCCGATCGCCGGGAAGAACACGTTGTTCCCGTTGACCGAGACATAGCCCTGCTGCTTGACATGTGCGTCGAGCTTGCCCTTGGCCTTCGCATGTGCGTCGACCGCGAACCACGCGATGCCCACGCGGGTCGATCCGTCCTGCGTCTGCACGACGGTGTTCACACCGCTCCACAGCAGGCCGTTCGCGTACACGACCTGGTTCATCCGGTCGTCGTTCGACTGGATCGTCCCGAGTGGGTCGTTCGGACTGCCGATCAGCTGTCCGAGCGGGTTGTCGCCGGGCTTCTGCTCGACCGGCGGAGGAGCGCCGTAAGGCTCGCTCTTCATCACGGCGGATTGCAGTGCGAGGTTGGGAGTCGCCGAGTCGAGCGAGCTCGTGTTCGTCAACGTCCACGCCGCGATGCGGCCGTCGAGCGTGCCGTTGAACTCGAGCGCCGACAGGAAGTACTCGGTGCCACCGGCCCCGGTGTCGTACGTCCCGTCAGGGGACGTCGCGGGCTGCACGCTGTACGCCGGGCCTTCCTGCAACCCGTGCGTCACGAAATGGACGAGTGCCCCGGGTGTACCGGCTTCGAGGCCGGCCTTCGACGTCGCGTAGATCTGCGCACCGTTGAAGCCGCCTGCGAACGGGAACTCATTCGTCGTCACGTAGAAGCCGTACTTGTCTGCGCCGATCAGCGGCTGGTCGCCCAGGCATCCGAGGACGTTGCAGCCTGGGTTGCCCGGCGTGCCGTTCTGGCCGTCGTCGGTCGTGTCGAAGTGGTAGATCCACCAGTCACCGGTGGGATTGCTCGACTTCGAGACCGCGATGAAGACCGCCGTCCGCTGGATCCCGTTCGTGAGGCCCGGCTCTTCACCGAGAACCGTCATGAAGAAGCGGCCGGTGTCGGTGTCGTAGTAGCACTTCGGGTCGCTGAGGAACCACCCTTCAGCGACGATGGCGCCGCTTGCGTCGCGCGTGGCGGCGTGATCCTGGGTATAGAACGGGTTGTACGCGACAGGCCCGAGCAGCTTGCCGCCACTCGTGTCGTAGACGTTGAACGCGAGGTTCACGCCTTCGATCACATACCCGTTCCCGACACACAACGCCTGATCGGGGGGCTCCAGGCTGAACTGGTTCCCGCCGTCGGCGGTGCGCTGGTCGAAGTGGTCGAGCCCGGGGAAGCCGGTCGCGCCGCCGCTCGAGCCCGAGACTGTCTGCCCGGCAGGCGTCGGAACGCCTACCGGCTTGCCATGGAACTGCTTGATGGAGCCGCCGACCTTGATCTCGGCATCTGCCTCGTCGCCGTCCGGAACCTCGTTCGCCAGGTTCAGCTGCGTCAACGGGCTTCCCTGGGTCGTGTTGATCGACCCCGCGTTCACGCTTCCGACCGTGAACGAGCCTCCGACACCGGCGGCCGCCACGCTCGCAAGCACGAGGATGCCGGTGGCCGCCAATCCCGCTGCGGCCAGCGTGAGCCTCTTCCTCACACCTCTCCCCTTTCAACTCGACGGATGACCCGGCTCGACCGACGCGACGGCCGGGCCCGCGCGAGTCTAACGCGGAATATCGGAAACGAGACCGACGTGACCCGCGCGGGCCGCCGGAGCGGCCCGCGCGAGACCACGCCTTACTTCTTCGTCTGACCGGGCGAGGCGGACGGCTTCTTGCCGCCGCCCTTCCCCTGGCCGCCGCCCTGCGAGCCGTTCGACCCGCCCGTGCCCCCGGAGCTCGCCGTCGTGGTCGAGACGTCCTTGGTCGGCGTGTCCAGCGAGCCCTCGGGCGCCTCGATCCGCCAGATGCCGCGGCCGTGCGTGCCCGCGTAGATCTTCCCGTCCGGCCCGACCGTGAGATCCATCACGGTCGTCGTCGGGAGGCCCGACCCGAGCCGGGTCCACTGCGTCCCGCCCGCCTGCCTCCAGAGCACGCCGAGATCCGTCGCGACCGCGAGGCTCTCGTCGGGCAGCACGACGACGTCGTTGACCGGGATGTCCGGCATGTTCGCCGTGATGTCGTTCCAGGTCACGCCGCCGTCCGGCGACTCGTAGACGTGGCCGAGACCCGCACCCGGGCCGTCCGTGTACCGGCGCGAGAACCCGTTGATCCCGATGAAGAGATCCCGCGAGTCGTTCGGGTTGATCGCCGCGCCCTGCAGATAGCGGTTCGGGAAGGTGGACGGGAACGAGACCTGGTTCACGGTCCACGACTTCTTCGTCTCGTCGAACGTCCCGACGACCGCACCGCGTGCGAACGGCGCTGCGCCGCTCGCAGAGCACGGCCCACACCACGTCGCGAGCAGCGTGTCGCCCGAGTAGGTGACCGCCGTGAACGTCTGCGTCGGGGACGCCAAGGTGTAGATCTTCTGCCACTCCGAGCCGTGGCGGATCGCGAAGCCCTTGTCCTGGTACCAGAGGCTGTTGCCCGCCGCGACCCACTGGTCGATGTTCTTGTCGTTCGCCGTGAACGGCGCGATGAACTGGGCGTTCACGTCCGGTGGCGAGATGTCGTACGTCGTCGACTTGCTCAGGTCGAGGAACGCGTCCGGGTTACCCGGGTTGGCGCAGGTCTGGGTCACCTCCATCGTCAGGTAGACGTACTCCTGGACGATGTTGCACCCGTTGTCGGGATCGACGAGGACGTCGCCGCCGTCGCCGCCGAAGTTCGACACCATCTTTTCGGCGCCGCCCGGACGAAGCAGCGAGCCCCCGTTGTCCTGGAGACCGCCGCTGACGAGGACGCTGTCGCCGGACCCGAGGTCGGGCCGCTTGTCGCTCTCGGCCGTCGTCTTGCCGACGCCGACGTAGTAGTACTGCAGCGCATCCATGCTGCCGTCGTTCAGCGACACCCAGTCCATCGCGTTGCCGTTCTTGTTGATCGGGCCGTTCAGCGCGCGCTTGTAGGCGCCGCCGTCGTTGCCGACGAAGAGCGTCGGGACGCCGCCGACCTCGCCGATCGCGACCGCATGCTGGTCGGTGTGCGCCGTCTGCGGGCAGCGGTTACCCGCACCCGGGTCCGGCGGATAGAGCGCGTCGGGGCCCCAGCACGAGAAGTAGAAGTTCCAGTACGGCGCGATCGTCTTCCAGTTCGAGCCGCCGTCGTACGTCTCGTAGACCTCTTCGAGCCCGACGATCACGTGATTCGGGTTCGCCGGGTCGACCGTAATCGACTGGTTGTACCAGGATTGCACGCCCGGGCTGTAGCCCTGACCCTGGTGGCCGCCGAGCGCCGAGCCCGAGCCCTGCGAGCCGAGCTTGTCCGACGAGGCGATCCGATTCCACGGGCCGAGCAGGCCGTGGTCGGACTCGTAGATCCCGTCGAGCAGCGTGTTCTGGAAGCCGGGCTTGTTGAGCCGCTTCGGCGACTGGTTGATGACGTAGAGCTTCTTGCCGTCATTCGAGTACGCGAAGTTGGCGTACCCGATGTCGGTGGCGTCGAGACCGCCGGTCGGGTTGACGCGGTTCCAGTGGGTGCCGCCGTCCGTCGACTCGTAGAAGCCGTCGTACGAGTCACCGGAGCGCCAGCCGACGGCCGCGACGAGGTGGGTCGAGTCCTTCGGGTCGATGACGAGGTCGTTGACGATGTTCTTGTAGCCCGCCTGTTGCACGCCGGCGTCGGCGCCGCCCGGAAGGTAGGACGGGTTCGGGGCCCAACGGAAGTCCCACGCGCCGGCGTTCGTCGTCGACGAATGGGAGTAGATGCCGCGGAGCGTGGCCACCCACACCGTGTTCGTGTTGCGGTCGAAGCGGATCGAGTTGATCGTGGTCGACTCGAGCTCGGTGCCCCCGACGCGGTCGGACGGCGTGAACGTCCCCGTCGTCGGATCTTCGAGGCGGTACACACCCGTTCCGGCGTAGCTCGTGCCACCCGTGTTCGCCTCGCCGGTCGCGTACCAGAGCGAGCCGTCGGCCGGGTTCAGCTCCAGGTCGCCGGACGAGAGCGACGGCAGGCCGTCGGCGATCGGCGTCCAGTTGCCGCCGCCCGTCGTCGAGCGCCAGACACCGCCGACCGCGCCGGCCGCGTACACGTCACCGCTGTCGTCCGCCGCAAGGCCGGTGACGCGGCCCGTCACGAGCCCGTTGCCGCCGCTCGAGTTCGAGTAGTAGTCCCGGTAGTCGGGATCGTCCGAGTCGTACGGGACGTCCGTGATCTCGTCCCACGCGCCGCCCGTCGGCTCGAGCGACTGGAGGTTGTCGAACGCAGCCGTGTACGCGCCCGGGAAAGCACCGTTCGTGCTCGGAGCCGTGCGCGCGTTGTCGAACTGCTGCATGGCCGCGAGCAGCTCGGCAGACTCGCCGCCCTGGCCGCCGTTCGCGGTTCCCTGCGACTCGAAGCGCAAGTCCTTGGACGCGAGCTTCACGGCGAGTAGCTGCTGCGCCGAGGCGTGATGGGAGCCCCTGACGGCGAGGCCGGTAGCGGCCGCGGTTGCGATCAGGAGCGTCGCGGCAAGGACGAGCATCGGCCGCCGGTACCTGCGAATCATGAGTTCCTCCCCCTTGGGCCGGGTCGAGAGGCTGCTCTCGAGCCGGCTGACGATTTCGCGATTCAGGCTTCGCCCGGACACGCGCGACGCCTCATCGAGGCGCGCACGCAGCTCCTCCGGCATCCGAAGGAGAAAGCGGTAAGGACCCTCCCCGGGCAACGCGGTCGCATGGTAGGCCCGAATCCCCGAATTGGCAACGAGGAACCGATATCACCGCTGCCCGACGAGCGGATTACGGCCGAGGAGAGACCGGATCGGACGTCACACGCTCGGCGCCGCAACCCTCGCCCGCCGGAACGATCTTCGAGGTCACCCTCGTGCGAGCGGTCGTCGCCGTGATCGTCACCTGCGTGCAGGACGATTCGGCGAGGGAGCGCCGGAAGCGGGCGACGAACCGACCCGTTCGAGTCGATTCGACCTGCTTGGCAAGGCGTGCCTGTCCGAACCTGATCGAGACGTGAACGTCGGTTCCGGCGCCGAATCCCACACCGGCGACCGTGAGCGGCGTGATGTCGGTGAGCGCGAGCCGCGGACCCGACGTCGCACCGGCGGCCGTGCCGGCGACTGCCAGAAGGGCGACTGTGAGGCAAAGGAATCTCATGGTCGAATCATGCCCAGCGACACCGAATCTCGCACCTCGCTCGGTGATATCAAGGCAGTTTGCCATTTCGATATCAGGCGCTTAGACTCCCGCAGTTCCGTCGGCAAGCACGCTCCATCAGGGAGAGGGGGAGTCACGAATGCGCAGGAACTACCGCAGGCCGGTCCTCGCGGTCGGGCTCGTCGCCGCGGTCGCTGTCTTGTTGGCGATCGTCGTCGGCAGCTCGCGCACTCCGCAAGTCTCGGTCAAGAGCCACAAGCTGTCCGGTGACCCTGACAAGAACCGGACGTACCCGGGCACCCGTGGCCAGCGCGGTCTCGGCCCGGCCGCGTCGCAGCTCGCGATCCAGGAGCTGCAGAACAAGGCGTACCCATCGTCGACGTTGCCGTTCAGCTGGCGGAAGGGCGCAATGCAAGCCTTCTCGGCGGCTGCGGGCCGCGGCGCAGACGGCGGCGGCTCCTGGCAGCTTGCCGGCCCGTCGGTCGGCACGTATCCCGCGATCCTGAACCGGACGAATGCCGAGTACGTCGCGTCGGGCCGCGTCACGGCGCTCGCCGTCGCCCCGGCGTGCGTGTCCGGCAACTGCCGGCTCTGGGTCGGCGCAGCCGGCGGCGGCGTCTGGCGCACGAACGATGCACTCGCCGCGACACCTTCGTGGACGAACGTCTCCGGTTCGTTCGGGACGAGCGCGATCGGCGCCCTGACCTACGACTCGGCGACGAACACCCTCTATGCCGGCACCGGCGAGCAGAACGCGTCTGCCGACTCCGATGCCGGACTCGGCATCTTCAAGTCGACGGACGGCGGCGACCACTGGACACTGCTGCCGGGCAGCCCGGCCATGTCTCAGGCAAACGCAGTCTCCGCGATCGTCGTGTCGGGCAGCACCATCTACGTGGGCACGACCTACGGCGTGGCCGGGATGGCGGGCGTCGGCGGCGGCGCGCAACCGTCGTTCGTGCCCGGCTCGGGGGCTCCGAAGCCCGGTCTCTGGAAGTCGACCGACGGTGGTAACTCGTTCAACCTGATGTTCGACGACAGCGCCGGCGCCTGGGGCGTCAACAACGTGGCGGTCGACAGCCACGGCGTCGTCTACATCGCCTCGATCGGGAAAGGCATCTTCCGCTCGAGCGACGGCGGCACGAACTGGGAGCAGATCTTCCAAGCCGCGACCGCCGGCAACCGAACCGAGCTCGCGCTGAACACGGTCGACGGGCACACCCGGATCTACATCGGCGACGGCGGCGACGGGACGATTCCGACCACCGGCGTCTATCACGCAGACAGCATCGACACCGCAACCGCCGCCAGTCTGATCACGGGCGGGACGAACGGGGGGTACACACGCGTCCCGGTGTCACCGTCGACGCAGTCCGGCCGCCTCACACGCACCTACTGCGACGGCCAGTGCTGGTACGACAACACCGTCTACTCGCCGCCGGGCAGCCCGGACGTGGTCTACGTGCTGGGATCGTTCGACTACAACAACCAGCCGTTCGGAGTCGACAACGGCGCCGCGGTGCTCCTGTCGACGGACGGCGGCGTCACCTGGTCGGACGTGACGCGTGACTCCGGCGACAACCAGATCCATCCTGACCAGCACGCGATCGTCACGTCGTCGTCCAACCCGCTGCTCTTCTTCGAGGGGTCGGACGGCGGCGTGATGCGGTCCGACGGCACTCTCACCGACGCCTCGGCGCGGTGTGACGCGGTCGCCCCGTTCGGCGCAACCGCGGTCGCGATCTGCACCAACGCGAACAAGGCCGTACCGACGCACCTGTACAACCTGAACGCCGGTCTGTCGACGCTGCAGTTCCAGAACGCCGTCAACAGCCCGGCGAACCCGTCCGACGTGATGGGCGGCACGCAGGACAACGGCACGTGGGAGGGCACCGCGGGCAACGCGAACTGGCCGCAGACGATGTACGGCGACGGCGGGATCGCGCAGTTCGACGTCGGCGATCCGGCGTTCCGCATGAACGAGTTCTTCTCGCAGTACACCGACGTGAACTTCCAGAACGGAGCGCCTGACAAGTGGGTCATCGTCTCCGCGCCGTTCTTCGCGTCGGGCGAGGCGTCCGCGTTCTACAAGCCGCAGCTGGCGGACCCGGTCACCTCCGGGACGCTGTTCGTCGGCCTGCAGAGCCTGTGGCGGACACAGGACTTCGGCGGGAACCAGGACGACCTCGAGGCGAACTGCCCCGAGTTCTTCGTCGGGGGCGACACGCCCGGCTGCGGTGACTTCGTGCCGCTGGGCGATCCTGCGGGCAAGGGCGGCATCGGCTCCGCGAGCGACCTGACCTCCCCGTCAGGTTCGTACGGAGCGGACAAGTCGGGCGGGTACGTCGTCGCGATCGCCCGCGCGTCGGGTGACACCTCGACCCTGTGGACGGCCACTCGGCGCGGCCGCGTCTTCATCTCGAAGAACGCGGACGGCGCCGCGGGCTCCGTGTCGTTCACCCGGATCGACGCCGGCTCGGCGCTGTCGTCGAAGTCGCTGCCGACGCCGCGCCGCTTCGTGAGCGGCATCGTCGTCGACCCGAAGGACCCGAACCACGCGTTCGTCTCCTTCGGAGGCTACAACGAGGCAACCGACGGAGTGACCCCGGCAGTGCCGGGACACGTCTTCGACGTGACCTACAACCCGAAGACGGGTCAGGCGACGTGGACGTCCCTCGACAACGGCAACGGCCCGCTCGGCAACCTGCCGATCAACGCGTTGGCGCTCGACTCGAAGACGGACCGGCTCTACGTCGGCACCGACTTCGGCGTCCTCGTCTCGGTCGGGCGTTCCGGGATGTGGAGGCCCGCAGCCGCCGGCCTGCCGTCGGTCGCGGTCTCCGGCCTGACGCTCGACTCGAAGAACCGCGTGCTCTACGCGGCGACGCACGGCCGGTCGATCTGGATGCTGAAGCTGAACGGCGGCTAGATCCGGTCGACCTGAACGAACGACGAAGGGCCGCCTCGGGCGGCCCTTCGTCGTTTCGCAGGAGGTGTGGCTAGCCGTGCGGGCGAGCCATCTTGCGGTAGTCGAGCGCCTCGTCGAGCACGGCTTCCGAGACACCCTGCTCGCGCGCGACATCGCGCAGCGACCGGCCCGAGGCGGAGGCTTCCTTCACGATCTCCGTCGCCTTGTCGTAGCCGATGTACGGGTTGAGCGCGGTCGCCGCCGACAGCGTCAGCTCGGCGTAGCGCTCGCACTGCTCGCGGTTCGCCTCGATGCCCCGGACGCATTTCTCGTCGAGCAAACGGCATGCGGACGCAAGCAGCGAGATCGACTGGAGCAGGTTGCGGGCCATCAGCGGCACGAAGACATTCAGCTCGAAGTGCCCTTGCAGGCCGCCGACCGCGATCGCCTGGTCGTTGCCGATCACCTGGGCGGCGACCTGCGTCACGACCTCCGGGATCACCGGGTTGACCTTGCCGGGCATGATCGACGAGCCCTTCTGCAGCTCCGGCAGGAAGATCTCCGCGAGGCCTGCGCGCGGGCCCGAGCCGAGGAAGCGCAGGTCGTTCGCGACCTTGGTCAGGCTCACGGCCAGCGTCTTCAGCGCACCCGAGGCCTCGACCAGCCCGTCGCGGGCGGCCTGTGACTCGAACGCGTCCGCCGGAGGCGAGATCACGAGGCCGGTGTCCGCGACGAGCTTCGCGCGCACGCGGTCCGCGAACTCCGGATGCGTGTTCAGACCGGTGCCTGTCGCGGTGCCGCCGAGTGGGATCTTGCCGAGCCGCTCGAGCGTCGCCTCGACGCGCGCCTTGCCCTCGTGCACCTGCGCGGCGTAGCCGCCGAACTCCTGGCCGAGCATTACGGGGACAGCGTCCATCCAATGGGTGCGGCCCGATTTGACGATGTCGGCGAACTCCCCGGCCTTCGCGTCGAGCGCGGAGGCGAGCCCGTCGAGCGCGGGGAGGAGGTCGTTGACGATGCGGTCGAGCGCGGCGAGGTGGACCGCGGACGGGAACACGTCGTTGGAGCTCTGCCCCATGTTCACATCGTCGTTCGCGTGCACGTCGTCGCCCGCGAGCGCGGCGATGACCTCGTTCGCATTCATGTTCGACGACGTGCCGGACCCGGTCTGGAACAC
>JAICUZ010000268.1 GCA_025935595.1 Burkholderiales bacterium | reverse complement strand
GGACTGGCCCGACATGGACGCGTTCAAGGCTGCGGCCCGCAGCGACGAGTTCATGGCGACGGGCAAGGACGCCGTGGAGCTCGGCGTCCGCTTCACCGTCGAGTTCGCCGACGTCGGCTAGAGCGGACTGCTACCCGAACGCCGGCTTGCGCTTCTCGCGCACCGCCGCGACGCCCTCGTGGACGTCCGGCCCCGTCATGTCGAGGAACTCGAGCGCGAGCGACGCATCGAACGCTGGTCCCGCGAGGCGTAGCCAGTTGTTCAGCGCGAGCTTCGTGTGCCGGATCGCCGGTTGCGCAGCTTCCGTGAAGCGCACCGCGATCGCGAGCGCCCGCTCCTCGAGCTCGTCCGCGGGGACGCACAGCGACACGAGCCCGATCCGCTCCGCCTCGACACCGTCGACCGGCTCGCAGAGCAGCAGGTGGTACTTCGCCTTCGCGAGCCCGCAGAGCAGGGGCCAGACGATCACCGCGTGGTCGCCTGCGGCGACGCCGAGCTTCGTGTGCCCGTCCACGATCCGCGCCTCCGGCGTCGCGATCGAGACGTCCGCGAGCAGCCCGACCGCGAGGCCCGCGCCGACCGCCGGTCCGGTCATCGCCGACACGATCGGCTTCGGGCAATCGATCACGTTGTAGACGAGGTCGCGTGCCTCGTGGAACACCCGCAGCCTCGTCGCGGGGTCGGAAGCGATGTCGAGGACGAGGTCGAGGTCGCCGCCCGAGCTGAACGCGCCGTCCGCGCCGCGCACGACGACCGCGCGCGTCTCGTCGTCGGCGCCGATCGCCTTCCAGACTTCTGCCAGTTCGCGGTGCATCGTGCCGCTGACCGCGTTGAGACGTCCTTCCGTGCGGAGGGTCAGCCGCAGGACGTTCGGCGCCGGCCGGTCGAGCTCGAGCGAAGGGAAGGCGTCGTAGTGGTCCACCCCGCGGATTATGGTTGGCGCCGTGGCCGTCGTAGATGTGACCCAGGAAGCGGGCGTGCTCACGATCACGCTCAATCGCCCCGACGTGCTCAACGCGCTGAACCGCGAGGTGCATGCGGCGATCTTCGACGCCCTCGAGCGGGCGAAGTCCGACGAGTCGGTCCGGGCCGTCGTCCTCACCGGTGCAGGCAGGGGCTTCTGCGTCGGCCAGGACTTGCAGGAGTTCGCCGCCGGCGCAGGGGACGTCGCGCAGAACCTTCGCGAGAACTATCACCGCAACGTCCTTGCGATCCGCGCGCTCGAGAAGCCCGTGATCGCGGCGGTCAACGGTGCGGCAGCAGGCGCCGGGATGTCGCTCGCGCTCGCGTGCGACGTGCGCATCGCGTCGCGGTCTGCGAGCTTCGTGCCCGCATTCATCAAGATCGGCCTCATCCCCGACTCGGGCGGCACGTGGCTCGTGCGCCGACTGCTCGGCGCCGGCCGCGCGTTCGAGTGGCTGACGACCGGCCGTCGGCTCGGCGCGGACGAAGCGCGGGACTGGGGCCTCGTCTCCGAGGTCGTCGAGGACGACGAGCTGCCCGAGCGGATGCACGAGGTGGCGGCGCTCTACGCGGCCATGCCGACGCGCGCCGTGTGGCAGACGAAGCGGCTGCTCGACACGGCCGAGTCGACGATGTTCCCCGACCAGCTCGAGCTCGAAGCGACGACGCAGGCCGAGATGACGCGCACGCCGGACTTCGCGGAAGGCGTGGACGCGTTCCTCGGCAAGCGCGAGGCGGCGTTCACGGGCGCGGCCGCCGTGTGGCCCCACCCGATCCGCCTCAGCGTCGCGGACGACCTGACGCGCTGGCGGCTCACCGTCGCCTTCCGCTGGCTCCTCGCGCTGCCGCACCTCCTGGTGCTCGGCCTGTGGCAGTACCTGCTCGTTCCGGTCGGGCTCGTCAACTGGGTGATCGCCCTCGTCAAGGGCCGCCCGGCCGCGGGTCTCACTGCGTGGGCGTCGCGCTTCGTCCGCCTCCAGACCCACGTCTACGCCTACGTCTACCTCGTCGCCGACCGGTATCCGCCCTTCCGCGGCTGGGCGGGCACCTACCCGGTCGACCTCGCGATCGACCCGCCGGGACGCCAGGCGCGCTGGAAGACGCTCCTCCGCATCGTGCTCGTGATCCCGGCGTGGGTGCTCACGACCGTGTTCCAGTACGTCCTGATCGTGGTCGCCTTTCTCGGCGCGATCTTCGCGCTCGTCATGGGGCGGTACCCGCGCGGCTTCCGCGACCTTAGTGCATACGCGCTGCGCTACTCCGCCCAGACGTGGGGCTACTTGCTGCTCCTCACCGACCGCTATCCCACCCTGGCGAGCGGTGCGGAGCCGCCGGCTCAGAGCCGGCCCGGTGCGACGAGCCAGAGCGCGCCGAGCGCTGCGCCGAGCGACAGCGGCACGAGCACGACGCCGACCGACGAGTAGGTTCGCACCGACGGCCGGGCGCCGAGGCTCCGCGCCACACGGAGCCAGAGGTAGGCCGACAGCGATCCGGTCACGGCGAGGTTCGGGCCGAGGTTCAGGCCGATCAGGAGCGCCCGTGGATGTGCAGGCGCGTGCGGGGTGAGCAGCACCGCCGCGGGGAGATTGTTCACGCAAACCGCCGCCACTGCGCCGGCGAGCGCCGTCCCGACTCGACCCAGGTGCCCGAGCAGCGACGCAGGACCGTTCCACCACCGGCCGACCGCGCCGAGCGCAACCGCGACGACGAAGAGCCCGGCGAGGACTCTTGCGTCGACGACTCCGCGAATCGCCGAACGGCCGACCCGGTCGACGAGGACCGCCGCGATCCCCACCGTGAGCACCGGCAGCGCTGGTGCTGCCAGCGTGAGCACGAGCACGGTTGCGACCGCGACCGCGACGATGCCGACACCGAACCGCACCGGGGCGCGCTCGTCGACCTGCGATGCCGCCAGGTGGAGCTCACGGCGGAAGGCGGCGATCAGCACGACGACCGTGACGACGACGGCGACGATCGCCGCGGCCCACATGCGGGAAAGGAACGCGGCGCCCGACGCGTGCTCGCCGTGCAGCGTGATCAGGTTCGTCAGGTTCGAGCCGGGCAGGAACAGCGATGCGGCGTTGGACATGAACACCGTCCCGTAGAGGAACGGCGTCTCGTCGACGCCGCGCACGCGCGCGAGGTGCAGCAGCACCGGCGTCAAGAACACCACCGACGTGTCGAGATTCAGGATCGCGGTCACCACTGCGACGAGCGCGAGCGACCAGACGAAGGCGACGCGGGTGCCGCCCGGCGCCCGCGCGAGCGCCGCGCCGGCTGCGGCGAACAGCCCGTCCTGCTCCGCGACCACACCCACGAGCAGGAGTCCCGTGACCAGAACGAACGCCGGCCACACCTGGCCGGCCGCCCCCCAGATGCCGGCCATCCGACGAGGGTACGGCTTACGAGGTCGGCCGGGGAACGGTGACGTGCTGCGCCACCCACGTGCTCCGGAGCGCGGCCGGGAACTCGGGCGACGCCGCGACGATGACCGGGAGCGTCAACGCCGCGCGGTGGCCGTGACCGTCGCGCGCGTAGACGAGTAACCGATGCTCGCCGTCCGGGGCATTCGCTGTGTCCCACGTGAGCGAGTACGGCGCGCTGTGTTCAGGGCGGACCGGGCGCCCGTCGGCGTTCTGCAGCACGCGCTCGACGGGATGGCTGGGACGCGCGGTCAGCGGGACGACGACGTGCTGCGCCACCCAGCCGCTCCGAAGCGCAGCCGGGAACTCGGGTGACGCCGCGACCACGACCGGAAGATCGGATGCCGCGCGGTGGCCGTGCCGGTCCCGCGCGTAGACGACGACGCGATGACCGCCTTCACTTTCGCCGGCCGGGTCCCACGTGAGGGAGTACGGCGCGGTG
>JAICUZ010000160.1 GCA_025935595.1 Burkholderiales bacterium | reverse complement strand
GCCCGCGTCGATGGCCAGGACGTCCTCGGCGGCACGTCGACGCGTCGCCTCGTGCAGGTGACCGTCAACCGGTGAGGCGCAGGTGAGCCTGACGGCACAGCGGCTGGGGGCGGCGTTCGCGCCGCCTCCAGCGCTGCTGGGCACGGCGACCGCAGCCGCGACGGTGGTCGCGTTCGCCGCCGCCCAGGGAGGGTTCTTCCCGTCGTCGTGGCGCGTCGGCTCGGTCGTCCTGAGCGCGTTCTCCTGCCTCCTGCTGCTCTGGGCGCCGGTCCGGCGCGCCAGGCCGACGGTACTGCTCTTTCTGCCGCTCGCCGCGTTCGCCGCACTGTCGCTCGTCTCGGTTTCCTGGTCGGCGGATCCGTCTGCGTCGCTCGTCGACGTGCAGCGGACGGTGCTGTACCTGGTCGGTCTTGCGGGCTTCGCGCTCGCAGGTGAGGGCCTGGTGACCGGCGTCGCTCTCGGGGCAGGCGTCGTCGGTGCCTGGGCCCTCGTGGAGCGCGCCGTCACCGGCGCGCACGTCGATCCGTACGAGGGCACGCTGCTCACCGGCCCGATCGGGTACGCGAACGGGCTCGGCGCCCTGGCGGCGATCGGGCTCGTGGTCTGCGTGGGCCTCGCCTTGCAGCACCGGCGCCCGGCATATGCGCTGCCGCTCGGCCTGTTCGCGCCCGTGCTCGTCCTGAGCGGCAGCCGCGCCGGGATGCTCGCGGCGGTGCTCGGCTGCGGCGTCGCGGCGGCTCTTCGACTCCGTCGGCGGGCGGTCGCCGCGTTGGTGGTCGTCGCAGCGTCGGCCGCGCTCACGGCCTTGCTTTCTCATCCACCCGCCTTCCTCGGCGACCGGGCGGCGTACTGGAGTGCCGCCCGCTCGACCGTTGCCGTGCACCCGTTCAGCGGGAGCGGTGCGGGGACGTTCGGCATCGTCCATCAGCAGGCGCCGCACGCGCGCGACGCGCACAGCTTGTACCTGCAGGCGCTCTCCGAGACCGGCGTCGCCGGTCTCTTGCTGATCGTCGCGTTCGTCGCGATTCCCCTCTTCGTCGCGATTCGCAGCGGCTCAGTCGTGCCCGCCGCAGGGCTCACGGTGTTCGCGCTCCATGCAGGAGTCGACTGGGACTGGCAGCTCCCGGCGGTGACGTTCGCGGCGCTCGCTCTCGCCGCGGACGCAATGCGTAAGCGATCCGTTAAATCGGACTATCCCTTGGTATAGGGAGAACCAGCTTGCGCGTTGTACCGAATAAGACTACTGAGAAGATCAACGATCGAGGACACATCGAATGCCTACTGCGGACACCACCTTCCAGGAGACCGAGCAAGAGATCGTCGAACGGTGGCGGGCACAAGAGCTGGAGCGGGCCGGGTTCCCCGAGGACATGGCCAACGAGCTCGCGATGCGCACCGACGTCGATCTCCATGCTGCGATCAACCTGATCCGGCGCGGGTGCGCGCCGGAGCTCGCGGCCCAGATCCTGCTGTAAGCCGATCCGGCGCCGGCCGACGCCTGCGGGCAGAATCTGCCCGTGCTCGGCTATCTCCCTTCGCCGCACACCGGCGTCGTCGATCTCGGCCCGGTGCAGCTGCACATGTACGGGCTCACGTTGCTCGTCGCGATCCTCGCGTGTATCGGGCTGACCGGTCGCCGCTGGGTTGCGAGGGGCGGCGACTGGGACCTGGTCACGCGCGTCGCGGTGTGGGGCGTCGCGTTCGGGGTCATCGGCGCGCGCGCCTATCACGACGTCACGTCGTGGAACGAAGTGCCGACGCCGAAGTGGCAGGGGATCTTCGAGGTGTGGAAGGGCGGCCTCGGTGTGTGGGGCGGCATCCTCCTCGGCACGCTCGTCGGGGCGGTGATCGTCCGCCGCGCAGGGGCGAGCATCCCGCTCTTCATGGACGCGGTGGCACCCGGTCTGCTCCTCGCGCAGGGGATCGGCCGCGTCGGCAACTGGTGGAACCAGGAGCTCTACGGCAAGCCGACGACGCTGCCGTGGGGGCTGAAGATCGACCCTGCGCACCTGCCCGCCGACCCGAAGTACCTCGCGTACTCGACCTTCCACCCGACGTTCCTCTACGAGCTCGTCTGGGACGTGGTCGGCGTGCTCCTCCTGCTCTGGGTCGGGCGGCGGTTCAAGACGAACCCACCGAACCTCTTCGCGCTCTACGTCGCCTGGTACTGCTTCGGCCGCTTCTTCGAGGAGCTGCTGCGGATCGACCCGGCGCACCACATCGCCGGCCTGCGCCTGAACGCCTGGGTGAGCATCGTCGTGTTCGTCGCGGCCGTCGGCTACTTCCTGGTGCACGAGCGGCGCCCGCGGCGTCCCCAGGAGCCGAAGCGCCGCGAGCCGCCCAAGCCGGCGCACTCGATGGCGATCCCCAAGGGCCGCGTCCGGTAGCGCGAGTACCCTCCCGGCGATGCCCGTCGCCGTGCGCGAGCTCGAGCTGGACCTGGACGCGTTCGAGGGGCCGTTCGACCTATTGCTCTCGCTCGTCCTCCGCGAGGAGCTGCCGCTCCGCGAGATCGACCTCGCCGCGATCATCGTCACGTTCGTCGAGCGCCTTGCCGAGAAGGGTGAGCTCGACCTCGACGCCTGCGGCGAGTTCCTGATCCTGATCAGCGCGCTGCTCGAGCTGAAGGCGCGCGCGATGTTCCCGGAGGAGGACGCCGAGCTCTCCGAGCTCGAGCCCGAGGAGGCGGCCGAGGAGCTCGCGCGGCGGCTCGCCGAGTACCGCCGCGCGAAGGAGGCGGCGCAGTTCCTGCGCCAGCGCCTCGACGAGCGCCGCGACCTGCATTTCCGCCTCGGGCCGGCGCCACTCGCACCGGTCGCCGAGCGCAAGCTCGCGCCCCAGGCACCCGAGCAGCTCGCGGCGGCGTTGCGCGCCCTCGCGGTCGAGCCGCCGGAACCGTCGGTCGCGCACATGGCGCTGCGCTTCCCGCCGGTCTCGCAGTTCCTCGACCGGTGGCGGTCGCTGCTGCGCCGCCGCAGCCGCTTCGACTTCGACCAGGAGGTGACCGGGCTCTCGCGTGTCGAGGTCGCGGTCGCGTTCCTGGCGCTCCTCGAGCTGCGCAAGCAGAACGAGATCGCGATCGCGCAGGCCGCGCCGTTCGCTCCGATAAGGATTTCCCGCGCCGACGCCGAAAGGAGCCTCTCTTGGAACACGGTCTCCGCCTGATCACCACCGACGCCACGCCCGCGCTCGAGCTCGCACGGACGCTCGAGGCGCTGCTCGTGGTCGCCTCCCAGCCGCTCTCGGTCGACGACCTCGCCGCGGCTGCCGAGACGGATCCGTCCCAGGTCGAGGAGTCGCTCTCGATCCTCGAGCAGCGGTTCTCGGAGGAGCGGAGCGGCATCGTGCTCGAGCACGTCGCCGGCGGGTGGGCGTTCCGCGCGTCGAAGACGGCGTCCGAGGCGTGCGCGCGGCTGTTCGAGAAGCCTGCCGAGCGTGGGCTGTCGCAGGCCGCGCTCGAGACACTCGCGATCGTCGCCTACCTCGGGCCCGTCTCGCGTCCCGAGATCACGCGCATCCGCGGCGTCAACGTCGACGGCGTCGTCGCCGGGCTCGTCGAACGCGGCCTCGTCGCCGAAGGCGGCCGCGACAACGAGTTCGGGGCCATCCGTTACCGGACGACCCCGCTCTTCGAGCGCATCTTCGGGCTCGAGTCGCTCGCCGCACTGCCGCGCGTCGATGACCTCGGCGCCGACGTGGACGAGATCCGCGGCCGGCTCGAGGCCGTCGCGGAGAAGCGCCCGGCTTAACCCATCGCCGGAACGAGCTGTCGGACGCTCCGGGGGCGTACCGTGAGTGCGATACCTGCCACGGCGGCCCAGAGCAGGAACAGCATCGAGGCGAAGAACCCGATCCCCGGCACGAGCTGGGCGATCCCCAGGACGATCGCCGGCCAGGCGAGCCAGCGCGGGACGATCTCGGCGACGCCGACCGCGAGCAGCAGGATGGCGAGGCCCGTGGAGAGGCTGCCCTCGGAGCCTGCGATGTGCAGCGCCTGGAGCGCCGACGGAGTAAGCGTGCTTGCCGTGGAGGCGTGTCCGACCAGCGCGAACAAGGTCGCTTCCTGCACGTCCGCGACGACGGCGACCGCGGTCGCGACCAGGATCGCCGCCGCCACGCTGGGGCGAATCGCGCGCGCGCGGCTCCACAGCACACAACCGAAGACCGCGAGCAGGATCGTCGCCCAGGAGAAGACCATGCCGCCGGCCGCGACGTGCGCGTGGTGATTCGAGTAGTAGGTCGTGAGCTTCGACACGGACGCATCCGAGTCCGGGAACTGGCCGACCACCAGGTCGCCCACGATCATGGCGACGGCGTACGCGGCACCCGCGAGCGGGGCGATACGGCCGAGCGTGTTTGCGTTCATTGGTGCCCCCTTCGTTGACTGCCTTCGACGCTAGGGCGCGAGCCCCGGCATGTCGTCAGGCGGTCGGGCGATCTTTCGATCAGCCGATCGGCTGATGACGGCAGCGCCTCGGCGCATTAGCGTGAAGGCATGCGCAGGGGTCTTGCAGCGGCGCGGGTCGACCAAATCCTCGCCGCGCTGACGTTCGCCGCCTCGCAGGCAGAGGTGTGGCTCGCAGGCGACGCGTCGTTTCTCGCGCGCGCAGGCTCTGCCGTGGTCGTGGCGATCGCAACCGGCTCGATCGCCGTTCGCCGTTCGTATCCGGCTGCCGTCGGCATCGGCGTCCAGGCCGTGCTCGTGCTCGCCGAGCTGCTGTCGCTCTCGACGGATCCGGCCGGCCCGCCGTTCGTCGCCGTCGGGTGGTTCTGCGCGCTCTACGCGCTCGCGGTGTGGACCACGCCGCGCTGGTTCTGGATCGGGCTCGCGTTCTTTGCCGTCAGCGACCTCCTGCCCGGCCTGGTGCACGGTCACGTCAACGCGAATGTCGGGACGTTCACGCTCGTCGCAGCGATCGCGATGCTGCTCGCCCGTCGTGTGGTGGGCGACCGCGACCGCCGGCTCGGCCTGGCCGAGCGTGAGCGCGAGTTGACCGCGCGCGAAGCCGTCGTCGAGGAGCGGGCGCGAATCGCGCGCGAGCTGCACGACGCCATCGCGCACAACGTCTCGATGATGGTCGTGCAGGCCGGGGCGGAGCGCCGCATCGTCGATCCCGGCGCCACGTCGACGCGCGAGACCCTGCAAACGATCGAGCAGATCGGGCGCGGTGCGCTCACCGAGATGCGCCGCCTCGTCGGAATGCTGCGCTCCGACGCCGCCGATCCGCTGGCACCGCAGCCCGGCCTCGGCGACGTTCCGACGCTCGTCGACCAGGTGATCGCGGCCGGGCTCCCGGTCGATTTGCGGATCGAGGGCGAGGCGCGGCAGCTTCCCGTCGGGATCGAGCTGTCCGCGTATCGGATCGTGCAGGAGGCGCTCACGAACGCGCTCAAGCACGCCGGTCGGGCGCATGCCTCGGTCGCGGTCCGGTACGGGCCCGACTCGCTCGAGCTCGAGATCCTCGACGACGGCCCGGGCTCCGAGGCGGCCGTTCCCGGCGGCGGCCACGGCCTCGTCGGGATGCGCGAGCGCGTCGCGCTCTACGGCGGACGGTTCGACGCGCGCGGCGAGCCCGGCGGCGGCTTCGCCGTTCGCGTGCTTCTCCCAGTCCGATGACGAGCGTCCTCGTCGCCGACGATCAGGCGCTCGTCCGCGTCGGGCTGCGCAAGATCCTCGATGTCGAAGTCGATCTCGACGTCGTCGGTGAAGCGGACAACGGCGAGCATGCGGTTGCGGCGGCGCGGGATCTGCGTCCCGACATCGTTCTGATGGACATCCGCATGCCGGTGCTCGACGGCATCGAGGCGACGCGGCGGATCATCGCGTCGCAGCCAGAGACGCGGGTGCTGATCCTCACCACCTTCGGCCTCGACAGCTACGTATTCGACTCGTTACGCGCCGGGGCGAGCGGGTTCATGCTGAAAGACGCTCCGCCCGAGGAGATCGCGGCAGCGGTGCGGATCGTGGCGCGTGGGGAGGCGCTTCTCGCACCGGCCGTGACCCGCGCCGTCGTCGAAGAGTTCGCACGCCGTCCCGACGCGGCGCCGAGGACCGAGCCGGCCGCGGTCGCGGAGCTGACGCGCCGGGAGCGGGAGGTGTTCGACCTGCTCACGCGCGGCCTCTCCAATCCGGAGATCTGCGCGCAGCTCGTGATCAGCGAGGCGACCGCGAAAACACACGTCGCCCGCGTCTTGCAGAAGCTGGGTGTCCGGGACCGTGTGCAGGCGGTCATCTACGCCTACGAG
>JAICUZ010000239.1 GCA_025935595.1 Burkholderiales bacterium | reverse complement strand
GACCGCGCGTCCGCAACGGGCGCGTTGTGGGCGTACGGCCGGGCCGTCGTGGTCGATTCGTCGTTGCGGGTGATCGAGGACGATCCCTTCCCCGCTCCGCAGGAGCTCGCATCGCTGCTCTTGCACGGCAACTGGATCCCAGGGGGCGGATCGAACGTCGTCGTGCGCGCGGACGCGTTCTCACGCGTCGGCGGCTTCGACGAGTCGCTGCGGCTCGTCGAGGACTGGGACCTGTGGCTCCGGCTTCTCGGCGTCGGCGCCCCGGCTTCCTGCGACGAGGTCGTGATGGCTCGCATGGAGCACGGCTCGAACTCGATGGTCCGCGACTGGGCCGAGGTCAAGGTCGTGGTCGAACGGATGATGTCGAAGTACCGGCTCGTGACCGACGCCGACCGGCGGGGCGTTGCGGAGTGGCTCGCCCTCGAACAGCATCGCGCGGGCCGCCGCCTGAGCGCGGCTCGCATGTACCTCTCGATCGCGCTGCACCATCGCAGTCCTGGGAATCTGCCGATCGCCGCCGGGGCGCTGTTCGGTGCGCCGGGGCTCGAGCTCGCATCGCGGCTCCTCGTCAAGACGCGCGGCTCCTCGCACGTCGAGGCGTACCGCACCGCGGCGCGGCACGAGCCTGGCTGGCTCGATCTGTACCGTCACGGCCCGTCAGCGAACGAGCCTGCGCACGGCTGACCTGGGGACGAGATCGAGCTCTTCGAGGCAGGCGACCACTGCCGCAATCGAGTCGGCCGGTGCGACGTCCGTCGTGTCGAGCGTCAGATCGGCAGCCGTGGGCGCCTCGTACGGGGACGACACTCCAGTCATCTCTCCGATCTCGCCTGCGAGCGCGCGCTCGTAGAGCCGCTTCGGATCACGGCGGATGCACTCGGCGAGCGGCGTCGCCACGTAAATCTCCACGAATGGCGCATGCTGCGTGACTTGTTCGCGTGCGCGCCTCCGCGCCTCGCTGTACGGCGAGATCGCGGAGACGAGTACCGCGCCGCCGGCCCGGGCGATGCGCGAGGCGACCCAGGCGATCCGTGCGATGTTCGTGTCGCGATCTTCCTTCGAGAAACCGAGGCCATGGGAGAGACGTGTGCGCACGACATCGCCGTCGAGAGAATCGACGACGACGCCGCGAGCCTCGAGTTCCGCCGCGACGCCGCCCGCGATCGTCGTCTTTCCGGCGGCCGATAGACCCGTGAACCAGACGACGTAGCCGCTCATCCACCCTCGAACCGGTTCAAAGCGCGTGGGCGCGTCAGTACGCGCCGCGTCCCGTCAGCAAGACCCAGAACGTCTTGCCGAGGATGAGGAAGTCGAGCTTCAACGACCAGCCGTGGATGTACGAGAGGTCGAGCCTCACGCGATCCTCCCAGGCCGTGTCGGAGCGGCCGTTGATCTGCCAGTACCCGGTGACTCCGGGACGCACGGTCAGCAGCGTGTCGGCGTCGGGCTCGTACCGCGCCACCTCGGCCCGCGTCACCGGGCGCGGCCCGACGAGGCTCATGTGCCCGACGAGCACGTTGACGAGCTGCGGCAGCTCGTCGATCGAGATCCGGCGGAGGAATCGGCCGACGAGCGTGACGCGCGGATCGTCGAGGAACTTCTGCGTTCGTTCGAACTCGGCCCGCCGTTCCGGGTCCTGCATCACGTCGTCGAACTGCTTGGCCGCTTCGACGTTCATCGTCCGGAACTTGATCAGCCGGAACGTGCGCCCGCCTTCGCCGACGCGCTCGTGGCGGTAGAACACCGGTCCAGACGAATCGAGCTTGATGCACAACGCGACCCAGCCGAAGAGAGGCGCCAGCAAGATCAGTCCGAGTGCCGATCCCAAGATGTCGAAGCCGCGCTTGAGGGAGCGCAGCGTCCGCTCCGCCCGAATCGGCGGCAGACCCATCATCGGCAGCCCCTCGACCATGTGAATGTCCGCGCCGGGGGCGAGGAGCTCGTAGAGGCGCGGGATGATGTCGACCTGGACGTCATGACGCCTGAGCTCGCGAACGACGTCTGTGGTCTGTTCGCGCGGCAGCGCGGGGAACTCGATGATCACGCGTTCAATGCCGTGCCGTTGCACGAGCTCCGGCAGTCGATCGACGTTTCCGAGGTACTTCACTTCTGCGTTTCGAGCGGGCGCGACGGTGTCGACGTATCCGACGAGGTTCACGCCGTAGTCCGTCCGCATCTGGAACGTCCGCGCGAGCAACTGCGCCGTCTCGCCGCCGCCGACCACGATCGCGTTCTGGATGAAGCTCGTCCGTCGCCGGCAATAGGCCCGCGCCGCGAGGCGCGCGACCACGACGAACGCGATCGCGAGACACCAGAAGACGATCAGCTTCGGCGGATACGGGCTCGCGACCTGCGTGAACCAGGTCGTGACGAACAGGAGCCAGGAGCCGATCGTGACCACTTTGACGATGCCGATCAGGTCGTCGACGGTCGTATGGGCGGCGTGCTCTTCGTCGCGGTCGTACAGCCCGTTCAGCTTCGCGAGCAACAGCCACCCGGGAAGGGTCGCGACGAACAACACGGCTTCCCAGCCGACGCTGAACGAGTTCGTGTTCGTCGCCCGGCTGCCATAGTCGATCAGCGCGAGCGCGAACGCGAGGCTCAGCCCGACGACGTCGGAAACCACGAGAGCGCGCCGAACCAGCCGGCCGCGCCGAGCTCGCGCGGCAGTCCATGCGTGCTGCAGCGGCGGCGCCTCCAACGACAGGAGCCTGGTCTGCGCCATTTCTTTCGTCCGAGCCGGGCTCACCACGGAGCCTCTCCCACCGTCGCCTGAGATTCCAGTGTAGCCGCGCCTTTCGCAGCAACCGGGCCCGCGAGCCGGCGGTGACGCGTCGTCGAAACGTCGCCCGCGGCGTCTGCGAGGAGCACGAATCCGAGTGTCTTCGACGACGCGACGTCGAGGACCCGGCGAAGCTCGCCGACGATCCGCCGGTCGATCGCCTCGCCGAGCAAGAGCACGACGCCGTCGACGGCCGAAGCGAGAGCCGCCGCTTCCGGTGCGGTGGCGAACGACGCAGTCCCGACGAGCGTCAAAGGGGACTCCGCCGAGAGATCGGCCAGCGCTTTCACGACCTCGTCGGACGCGGCGACGGCGGCGGGCTGCTGGACCTCCGCGCCGGCGGGAACGACTCGGAGTGTGCCCGCCGCGACAGGGACCTCATGGGCGACGGCCGCCGGCCGCGAGGAGTCGGATGCGAGCTCCGCCAGGCCGGGGGCCGTTTCGAGGCCGAACCGCTGCGTCAGCGACCGGCCGCGCAGGTCGGCGTCGACGAGCAAAACGGTGCCGTGCACGGCAGCGAGCCCTGAGGCAAGACGTGCAGTCAGCTCAGGCTCGTCGCCGACTGCCGGTGCGACGAGGACAGAGCGGGCGCCGGCCGCTCGTGCTGCGCGACCGATGAGCGCCGCGAGCCGCACGGCGTGCTCCGACGCTGCCTCGGTCGTGCCGTTCCGCCCAGGCGTGCGCGCGAGAAGCGGGGCGCCGAGTGCCGCCTCGAGCTCGCGCACGTCGTGCACCCGCCGGTCGAAGGCGTTCGCGATCGCGACGAGAAGCAATCCGAGGACGAGACCGGCGCCGATCGCGAGTGCGACATCCTTCTTCGGGCGCGGCGCGATCTGCTCGGCTTCGTCGGGAGACGAGGTGCGGATCACGTAGACATTCGAGCGGCGAAGCGCCTCGATGAGCCGTACTTGCTCCTGCTTGGCGGCGAGCTGGGCATAGAGGGCGGAGCTCCCTTCCCCGGAGGCGGAAAGCCGGCCGAGCCGCGACCCGAGTGATGCGAGCGTCGCCTCGAGGTCCTTCGTGTCGAGCTCGCGACGGTATTGCGTGAATTGCTGCGCGTAGACGTTGGCCAGACGCGTCGCGTTGCCGGCGGTGTCGCCGCGGACCGAGAACACGAGCACGTCTGCATTCGAATAGATGCTCGTGTGGTCGTAGAGCCACCGAGGCGTGTCGTTGGTGCGACCGGCCGCGTCGAGCACGCGCCGCACGAGAACGGGGGACTGAGCGACGAGCGTCTGCGTGACGGCGTAGCGTCCGGCGTCCTCGGGCGGTGTCTGCACGCCGGAAACACTGGCCGCGACCTGATCCTGGTGGTTGAGCAGGACGCCGGCGGAGTTCTCGAAGACGTGCGCCTGGCGGAGCGACGCGGCCAACGCGAGGGCGGCGAGGACGACGACCGTCGCGGCCAGCAGCCACTTCCACCGCCAGACGATGCCGAGGTAGTACCTCAGGATCGAAGGGTCAGGCTCGGTCACGTGTGGCGTGCTCCTCGTGTCAGG
>JAICUZ010000342.1 GCA_025935595.1 Burkholderiales bacterium | reverse complement strand
GTGTCGCGGACCTCGCGCGCCTTCTCCTTGAAGATCGCGCGGATCAGCTTCTCCTCGGCGGTCAGCTCGGTCTCGCCCTTCGGCGTCACCTTGCCGACCAGCAGGTCGCCCGAGCCGACCTCGGCGCCGATGCGGACGACGCCGCGCTCGTCGAGGTTCGCGAGCGACTCCTCCGAGCGGTTCGGGATGTCGCGCGTGATCTCCTCGTCGCCGAGCTTCGTCGAGCGCGCGTCGATCTCGTACTCGTGGATGTGGATCGAGGTGAGCACCTCGTCCTTGACGAGCCGCTCCGACAGCACGATCGCGTCCTCGAAGTTGTAGCCCTCGAACGGCATGAACGCCACGAGCAGGTTCGCGCCGAGCGCGAGCTCGCCGTGGTCGGTCGAGGAGCCGTCGGCCAGCACCGCACCCGCCAGCACCTGATCGCCCTGCCGGACGATCGGCTTGTGGTGGATCAGCGTGCCCTGGTTCGACCGCATGAACTTCGTCAGGTCGTACTCGTCGCGCGTGCCGCGCCCTTCGATCACGATGCGCTCCGCGTCGAGCTCGACCACGGTGCCGGCGCTGCGCGCGACGATCACGTCGCCCGAGTCGACGGCTGCGCGGTACTCGACGCCGGTGCCGACGAGCGGCGCCTGCGGGATCATCAGCGGCACTGCCTGCCGCTGCATGTTCGCGCCCATCAGCGCGCGGTTCGCGTCGTTGTGCTCGAGGAACGGGATCATCGCGGTCGCGACCGACACGATCTGCGCGGGTGCGACGTCCATGAAGTCGATGTCCTTCGCGAGCGCGATGACCGCCTCGCCCTCGGACGAGCGGCAGAGCACCTGGTCGTGCTCGAACTTGCCCGCCTTGTCGACCGGCTCGGACGCCTGCGCGATCGTGTACTGCGCCTCCTCGGCGGCGTCGAGATAGATGATCTCGTCCGTCACCTTGCCGTTCTTGACGACGCGGTACGGCGTCTGGATGAAGCCGAACTCGGACACGGTCGCCATCGAGGCGAGCGAGCCGATCAGGCCGATGTTCGGGCCTTCAGGCGTCTCGATCGGGCACATGCGGCCGTAGTGCGTCGGGTGCACGTCGCGCACCTCGATCGGCGCCCTCTCGCGCGTAAGCCCTCCTGCTCCGAGAGCACTCAGACGGCGGCGGTGCGTGAGCCCGTCCAGCGAGTTCGTCTGCTGCATGAACTGCGACAGCTGCGACGAGCCGAAGAACTCCTTCAGCGCGGCGACGACAGGCCGGATGTTGATGATCGTCTGCGGCGTGATCGTGTCGACGTCCTCCGTCGTCATCCGCTCGCGGACGACGCGTTCCATGCGGTAGAGACCGACCCGGAACGCTTCCTGGATCAGCTCACCGGTGGTGCGGAGGCGGCGGTTGCCGAAGTGCTCGTACTCGTCGAGCTCCTGGCGGATCGCGTCACGGCTGATCGCGATCGCGTCGGCGGCGTAGTCCTTCGAGTCCTCCGGCACCCCGATCGCGTGCGGGAGCGAGACGAGCTTCTGGACGAGCGCGAGGATGTCCTGCGTCGTCAGGACGCGCGTCTGGTCGGGCACGTCGACGCCGAGGCGCTGGTTCAGCTTGTAGCGGCCGACCTTCGTCAGGTCGTAGCGCTTGGGATCGAAGAAGAGCGACCGGAGCAGGTTGCGGGCGTTGTCGAGCGTCGGCGGCTCGCCCGGGCGCTGCTTCTTGAAGACCTCGATCAGCGCCTCTTCCTCGCGCGTCGTCGGGTCCTTCTCGAGCGTGTTGGCGATGTACACGGAGCCACCGAAGAGCTCGAGGATCTTCTCGTTCGTCGACGTGTCGAGCTGGAAGCCCGTCGACGGGTCCTCGGCCGGAAGCGCGCGCAGGAGCGTCGTGATCGGGAGCTTGCGCTTCCGGTCGATACGGGCGAACACCAGGCCCTTCTTGTCGATCTCGACCTCGAGCCACGAGCCGCGGGACGGCATGAGGTTCGCCATGAAGACCTGCTTCGTGGCGTCCTTCGGCTCCATGAGGTAGGCGCCGGGGCTCCGGACGAGCTGCGTGACGATGACGCGCTCGGTGCCGTTGATGATGAACGTCCCCCAGGGAGTCATCATCGGGAAGTCGCCCATGAAGACCCGCTGCTCGCGGATCTCGCCGGTGTCCTTGTTGACGAAGCGGACCG
>JAICUZ010000162.1 GCA_025935595.1 Burkholderiales bacterium | reverse complement strand
ATCGGGATCCTGCTGGCGATCGCAGTGCCGTCGTACCTCGGCTTCAAGGATCGCGCCAACAAGCGCGCCGTCCAGTCGGACCTGCGCGCAGCGCTTCCGACGGCTGAGGCGTACTACAGCGACAAGGGCTTCTACACCGGCCTGACGATCGCGAAGATGGCGTCGATCGACACCGGCCTCGCCAGCGATGTCGTGAAGGTCGGCACCGTTACCTCGGGCGGGTACTGCCTCAGCGGCACGAAGGGCGGCCAGACCTGGGCCGTTCACGGCCCGGGTGCCACCTGGTACGCGAGCTCCGACTGCACCGGCTCAGCCGTCAGCGTCAACTAGCACGTTCCGCGCTTTCCGGGCGGCCCACGAGGGCCGCCCGGAGGGAGCGGCCAGCACCATCGATGGCCCGCCACACCGGCAGTGGCAAGGACTCCACCGCCGGCCCCCGAAACGAAACGGCGCCCGAAGAGGGCGGCTTCCCAACACGAGACTGCGGAGACCCTTCGTGACGAGCACCGGCACCGAAAACAATCCAATTTCAGTCGACGAGCTTCTCCAGGTCATGGTCGACCGCAACGCGTCCGACCTCCACATGACGGCGGGCTCGCACCCCGTCGTCCGGGTGAACGGGCGGCTCGAGCGGCTGCTCGACTACGACAAGCTGTCGCCCGAGGAGATCCGCTCGCTCGTCTATCGCATCATCTCGACCGAGCAGCAGAAGAACCTCGAGACACAGCGCAGCCTCGACTTCGCGCACTCGATCCCCGGTTTGGCGCGCTTCAGGGTCAACGCGTTCTTCCAGCGTGAGAGCCTGGCCGCTGCCTTCCGCATGATCCCGGCACGCATTCGTTCGCTCGAAGAGCTGAACATGCCGACGTCGCTCTACGAGCTCGCCGACAACCCGCGCGGTCTCGTCCTCGTCACCGGGCCGACCGGCTCCGGTAAGTCGACGACACTCGCGTCGCTGCTCGACCACGTCAACAAGACGCGGCACGAGCACATCCTCACGATCGAGGACCCGATCGAGTTCCTGCACTGGCACCAGTCGTGCATCGTCAACCAGCGCGAGCTCGGTCCGGACGCGACCACGTTCGCCCACGCGCTCCGTGCCGCACTCCGCGAAGACCCCGACGTGATCCTCGTCGGCGAAATGCGCGATCTCGAGACGATCGGGACTGCCCTCACCGCGGCCGAAACAGGCCACCTGGTGTTCGCGACCCTGCACACGCAGAGCGCGCCGCAGACGATCGACCGCGTGATCGACGCGTTCCCGGCTGCTCAGCAGGGGCAGGTCCGGGTACAGCTCGCCGCGACGCTCCAGGGTGTCGTGACGCAGAACCTGGTTCCGACCGCCGACGGCCGCGGCCGTGTGGCGGCGCTCGAGATCCTGATCCCGGACGACGCCGTGCGGAACCTGATCCGCCAGGCAAAGATCGAGCAGGTCTACTCCGTGATGCAGACGAGCACGTCGCGCGGAATGATGACCATGGAGCAGTCGCTCGCCGACCTCGTGCAGAGGCGGGTCATCTCCACCGACATCGCGTACTCGCGCTCGTCGCGGCCCGACCAGCTCGCCGGAATCCTCGAACGCGCAGGCATCACTGACACCCCCACCCCGGCGAACTTCCAGCAGCCGCTGGCTGCCTCGGGCGGACTTTCCGACGTCGGCCTACGACTGGCAGGTGAGAAGTAACGATGGACCTGAAGAAGGAGATCAAGCTCTCGGACCTGATTCCGAAGCGGAAGCCCGGCGGCAAGTCGGCGCCGAAGGTGGCCGCCAAGAAGAAGGCGAAGGCGAAGCAGGACTACGTCGGCGTCAAGGTCGGCGCGTCGCAGATCGCTGCCGCCCAGGTGCACAACAACGGCGGCTCGAAGCTCGTCAAGATCGCCCGCGAGCCGCTCGAGGCCGGCGTGGTGGTCGGAGGCGAGGTCCGTGACATCGCCGCCCTCGGCCGCGCCCTCGACGAGTTCTTCAAGAAGCACGACCTGCCGCGGAAGGGCGTTCGCCTCGGAATCGGCACGAACCGGGTCGGCGTGCGCGTGCTCGACGTCGACGGGATCGACGACGAGAAGCAGCTCGCGAACGCCGTCACCTTCAAGGCGCACGAGGCGCTCTCGATCCCGATGGATCAGGCTGTGATGGACTACCACGTCGTCGGGTCGCACGAGTCCCCCGGCGGTGGCGTCGTCCATCGCGTGATCCTGGCAGCCGCCTACCGCGAGCCGATCGACCAGTTCACGGCCGCGTTCGACGCTGCCGAGATCCAACTCGACGCGATCGACGTGGAAGCGTTCGCGCTTCTCCGCGCTGTTGCACCGCAGGTCGCCAACGCCGACGGCGAGCGCACCGCAGTCGTCGCGCTTGCTCTCGGCCACGACCGCACCACGCTCGCGATCTCCGATGGCCGCGTCTGCGACTTCACGCGCGTCCTCGAATGGGGCGGCAGCCGGCTCGACGCAGCGCTCGCCCGCGAGCTCGGCGTCACGACCGAAGAGGCAGCCGAAGTCAAGCTCGGCCTCGCACTGAACAGCGATGATCCGGCAACTGCCCGTACCAGGAACACCGTCAAGCACGAGCTGACGACCCTCGCGCGCGAGCTCGTCGCGTCACTGCAGTTCTACCAAGCACAACCCGACTCGCTCGCGCTGTCCGAGATCCTCGTGACCGGCGGAACGACGCGGATGCCCGGATTCGTCGAAGAGCTCGAGCGGCTCGTGCGCGCCCGCGTGCGGCCCGCCGATCCTCTCACGGCTGTTCAGGCCGACGGGAACATCTCTGCCCGGAACGACCTTGCCTCGTTGACGATCGCGATCGGACTGGGGGTGGAGCGGTAATGGATGCTGTCAACCTTCTTCCGCTCGAACACAAGATCAAGGCCAGCAAGCGCTCGACGCCTGCCGACAACCTCGACAGCCGCAAGACGCTTCGGACCGGGGGGCTCGCCGCGCTCGCGGTGGTCGTCCTGCTCGGCGCGCTCTACGGCTACCAGCGCAGTGTCATCAACTCGAAGAAGTCGGCGCTCGCGAAGGATCAGGCCTCGCTGGCCGAGATCAAGCCGAAGGCCGACGCGATCAAGGCAGCGCAGGCATCGGCTGCCGCCAGGCTGTCGGTCATCTCGAACGTCACGTCGTCCCGGATGAACTGGGACCGGGCGCTGAACGACTTCGCCCGCATCGTCCCGACCGATTCGTTCCTCACGTCGCTGTCGTTCGATGCGCCGGTCCAGACGGCCGCGATCGTGACCCCGGTTGCGATCCCGACCACGACGACGTCGACCGATTCGACGACGGACACGAGCACGGCCGCACCGACCGCACCGACGAGCGGGTCGTCGACGCTGACCGTCGCGGGCACTGCGCCCGGAACCGTTGCCGTCGCACGAGTCCTCGATCGGCTCGCCCTCATCCCGTGGCTGTCCGGCGTCACGCTCGGTTCCGCGACGCGGGCGGGCGACGGCGGCGGTAACAGCTTCAACATCACTGCGACCGTTTCCCAGGAGCCCTGATGGCAAAGATCAACGGACTCACTGCTCTCATCCTCAGCGCGCTGGCGGTAGTCGTTGTCGCCGCCGTCGGCTGGTTCATGTTGATCTCGCCGCAGCGCACGAAGGCGGACCAGCTGGACACACAGAAAGCGGCGGTCGACGCCGAGTTGACCGTTGATCGTCAGCTCGTGTCGAAGCCGTCGGAGACCAAGACGAAGGCGACACTGGCCGCCGCGAAGCGCGCGCTGCCGGACGAGCCGCAGGTGTCGGAGATCCTGCGCCAGCTGGCCGGGTTCGCGGCGAAGTCCCGCACCGAGCTCGACACGATCACGCCGTCCGCGGCGGTGCCGGGTACGGGCGCGCAGACGATCCCGATCTCGCTCCAGTTCAAGGGACGCTACTTCGGTCTCCAGTCGCTGCTGCGCCTGATGCGCACGAGCGCCAGCTCCAAGGGCGGAAAGATCACGGCCACGGGGCGGCTCTACACCGTCGACGGCATCACGTTCGGCGGCGCGGGTGACGACGGCGCGCTCACAGCGACCATCAAGCTCAACGCGTTCGTCTACTCCCCGGTGCCGGTGACTCCGTCGGCGACGCCCGGGACGACCTCGGCCACGGCGGCTGCTGCTCCCTAATGGCATCGTCGATGGCTTCATCCCGGCGCGCCCGCGGCGCCGCGAACCAGCAGGCGAAGGAGCGGCGCCAGAAGCTGATGATCGCCGGCCTCGGCGTCCTACTGCTGCTCTTGCTCGCGGTCCAGTTGCCGAAGCTGCTCAACCGTGGCGGGAGCTCGTCGAGCTCCGAGACGCCGGCGACGGCCGTGCCGGTGATCCCGGCCGCGGTGCCCGAGACCAGCGCGGTACAGAGCACCAACGCCTACCGCGCCGCGTTGAAGCAGGCGCCGCATGACGTCTTCGCCGTGCGTCAGCTGTCGAGCGACAACACGCTGGGCGCGGTGTCGACTCCGGCCGGCCTCCACGACCCGTTTGCGAAACCGCACTCGGTACAGGCTGCGGTCGCCCCGCCGACGCAGAAGCCTGTCAGCGCATCGCCGCTCCCCGGCACGATCATCGTCGGGACGCCGGGAGCGAACAAGGTCACGGTCCAGGGCTGGATCGTCATCCTCGCGTCGATTCCGACGGCGCAGGGGGCGGACGCAGCGAACTCGTTCGCGGCACAGGCGCGCAAGGCAGGGTTCGGCACTGTCTCGGTGCTCAACTCGTCCAACAGGAAGCCGCTGCGCGGCGGGTACTGGGTCGTCTACACAGGCCCGTACAACACACTCGCCGAGGTCAGCACCTTTGCGGACACGATCCACAGCTCGGGCTTCAAGACGGCGTACATCCGGCAGCTCGTCATGTACAAGGCCAAGCCGGCGCCGACCCACACCAAAGCGAAGAAGAAGACCAAGAAGTAGGGGGTCGACATGGCTGAGTTCACATACGACGCGATCAACGCGCAGGGTCTTCTGACCTCGGGCGTGATCAGCGCGCCGGACGTCTCGAGCGCGCGAGAGCAGCTGCAGACGCGAGGGCTCCTCCCGAAGAGCCTGGCCGAGAAGGCGGCCGCCGGCGAGGACAGCTTCGGCAGCATGTTCAAGAAGATCAAGCCGAAGTCACTGCAGGTCTTCGCCCGCCAGCTCGCAACGATGATCGAAGCCGGCGTCAGCGTCGTCGCCGCGCTTGTCACGCTGGAAGAGCAGACCGACGACAAGTACCTCAAGGAGGTCGTCGGCGAGGTCCGCGGCGACGTCGAGTCGGGAATGATCTTCTCGCGCGCACTGGCGCGGCACCCGAAGGTGTTCAACCGCCTGTTCGTCGCGATGGTCGCCGCCGGCGAGTCGTCGGGGACACTCGACATCGTCCTCGATCGCGTCGCGACGCAGATCGAGAAAGAGACGAAGCTCAAGCGTCGCGTGAAGAGCGCCATGGTCTACCCGGCGGTCGTGATCTCGTTCGCGACGCTCGTTCTCATCTTCATGCTGATGTTCATCGTCCCGGTATTCCAGAAGGTGTTCGACGAGTTGAACGGGCAGCTGCCGGCGCCGACCCGGGTCATCATCGGCATGTCGAACGCGCTTCGCGGTTACTGGTTCGTCATCTTCCCGATGATCGGCCTGATCATCTACCTGCTGCGTCGGCTCAAGCGTTCGGAGGAAGGTTCGAAGGCGTGGGACCGCTTCAAGCTCCGTCTGCCGATGAAGATCGGGGATGTCGTGCAGAAGGTGGCGCTTGCGCGTATCTCGCGCACGCTCGCGACGCTCGTCGCGGCGGGCGTGGACATCATCAGCGCGCTCGACATCGCCGCCGGCACCGCCGGCAACTGGGTGCTCGAAGACGCGCTGAACAACACGTCGGTGCGCGTCGGTGAGGGGCTGCCGATCAGCGTGCCGCTCTCTGAGGACGACATCTTCCCGCCGATGGTCAGCCAGATGGTGAAGATCGGTGAAGAGACGGGAGAGCTCGACAAGATGCTCAGCAAGATCGCCGACTTCTACGAGGACGAAGTCGATGCGAGCATCGCTTCGCTCACCTCGATCATCGAGCCGTTGCTGATGATCTGCGTGGGAGCAATGGTGGGGACCATCGTCATCGCGATGTACCTGCCGATGTTCAAGCTCCTCACGCTCATCAAGTAGCGCGACAAAAAAGGTGCGGGCATCCCGCGATCGACGACAGTTAGGTCGCCGCGAGCAGACGGAGGCGCGCGGCGCGTTCGTCGTCTTCGGCGATCAGTGCAAGAGCGTGT
>JAICUZ010000027.1 GCA_025935595.1 Burkholderiales bacterium | reverse complement strand
GGACCGCGACCGAGCCGCCCTCGTCCTGGAAGTTCTCGAGGATGGCGATCATCGCCCGTGCGGTCACGGCCGTGCCGTTCAGCGTGTGGACGTGCTCGAGCTTTCCCTCCCGCCGGTAGCGGATGTCGAGTCGCCGTGCCTGGTAGGCGGTCGTGTTCGACGTCGAGGTGATCTCGCGGTAGCGCGACTGCCCCGGGAACCAGGCCTCGATGTCGTACTTCTTCGCGGCCGATGCACCGAGGTCGCCTGCGGCGATATTGAGCACGCGATAGGGAAGCTCGAGCTCCTGGACGAGCTCCTCTTCGATCGCGAGCAGCCGTTCGTGCTCGTCGCGCGAGGTGTCCGGCTCGCAGAACACGAACATCTCGACCTTGTCGAACTGGTGCACGCGGAACATGCCGCGCGTGTCCTTGCCTGCTGCACCTGCCTCCCGACGGAAGCACGTCGAGAACGCGACGTAGCGGCGCGGCAGGTCGTCGAGCTCTTCCTTCGCATGGAACGCTGCCATCGGCACCTCCGACGTGCCGACGAGGTAAAGCCCGTCCTCCGGGACCGAGTAGAAGTCGCCCTTGTCGGACGGGAAGAACCCGGTGCCGTACATGGCGTCCTCCCGCACGAGCACCGGAGGCAGCACAGGTATGTGCCCTTTCGCAGCGATCCGGTCGAGCGCCCAGCGATACAGCGCGAGCTCGAGCAGCGCGATGTCGCCGACGCGATAGACGAAGCGCGACCCCGACACCTTTCCCCCTCGCTCGACGTCGATCCACCCGTGCGTCTCAGCGAGCTCGAGGTGGTCTCGCGGCTCGAAGGCGAACGACGGCGGATCGCCGACGAGCTTGACCGCGACCGCGTCTTCCTCCGTGTCGCCGTCCGGCGTGTCCTCGGCCGGAGGGTTCGGCACGCGGTCGAGCAGCGCCTGCAGCGCCTCCTCTGCCGCGGCGAGCTCCGACTCGAGCGGCTGCAACCGATCCTTCACGGCCCGGAGCTCCTCGAGCTGCTCGGGCGTCGGCTTCCCTTTGGGCTTCGTCGTCGCGCGCAGCTCCTCCACCTGCGTCTGCAACTCACGCTTGCGCACGTCGACGGCGAGGAGCTCGTCGAGCACGTCGGCGGCTCCCTTGCGCGCGAGCGCGGCGCGGTAGCCGTCCGGGTCGTGGCGGGCTGCTCGGAGGTCGATCACGTTTTTGAGTCTAGAAGCGCTTCCAAGACCTGCGCCACGCCTTCGTCCTCCGCCGACGGGCACACCCAGCGCGCGAGCGCCTTGACGCGCGCCTGCGCGTTCGCGACCGCGATCCCGTAGTCGGGCCACTCGACGAGCTCGAGATCGTTCTCACCGTCGCCGAACGCGATCGTCTCCGCCTTCGTGAAGCCGAGGTGGCGGGCGAGGAAGTCCATCCCGGCGCCTTTCGTCACCCCGGCCTTCGCGAACTCGAGGAAATGCGGCAGCGACTTCGCGATGTGCGCGCGGTCGCCGAACCGAGCTTTCATGCGCGGTTCGAGCGCATCGAGCATCCCGGGGTCACCGACGCACACGAGCTTGGTCGGCGGCTCGTCGAGCCAGTCGAGCAGGGGCCCGACGACGTGGAAGTCGATCCGGTTCAGGTCCGCGTAGGCGCGCGCCTCGGGCGTGTCGGTCGCGACGTACAGCTCGTCGTCGACGTACACGTTGGGCGAATGCCCCTCCTCCGCGAGCGCGGCGACGATCTCGCGGGCGAGCGCGACCGGGATCGGCTCGTGCCGCAACCAGCGCCCGTCCTCGTCGGCCACGACCGCACCCTGGTAGGCGATCACCGGCGCCGCGAGGCCCGCCGGCTCGAGCGCCTGCCGCACCGACTTGACCATCCGCCCCGTCACGACGATCACGGGCACACCGGCCGCGTGCGCACGCTGCATCGCCGCAATCGTCCGCGGCCGGAGCGTCACATCGGTCCACACGAGCGTGCGGTCGAAGTCGGACGCGACGACGCGAACGTCGCGTGGGAAATCGTCGGGGAGCTCGAGCGCGGAGCTCAGCCGTTCAGGTTGCCGCCGGTCTTCGACACGACGTACGCGGTCACGTCCGCGATCTGCTTGTCGGAGAGCTGGCCCTTGAACGAGGGCATCGCACCGGCGCCCTTCGTGACGCGCGTGACAGCGAGCGAGAGCGGCGGCTTCACCTGGTCGAGGTTCGGACCGACGTTGCCGGTCGCCCCTGCGTCCTTCAGCGTGTGGCAACCCGCACAACCGGCCGACTGGAAGACCTTCTTCCCTGCCACCGGGTCGCCACCCTTGTACTGGGAGGGAACCGTCGCCGTCTGCTCCTTGGGAACCGTTCCCTGCACGGTCGAAGGCAGCGGCGCGGCGGTCTTCTCGCCCGGTTTCGAGGTCGAGCAGCCGACGGCGAGGACCAGCACGAACACGAGCGGGAGGAGGCGGCGCACGTGGGCGAGTCTATACACGCCCCGGGCTGTTCACGGCCGGTTAAGTCGCCGACTGCGACTCCGGAGTCATCCCTACAATCCAGGCCGTGAAGCGCAGGTCATATGGACGCGACGCCGGCCTGACCATCAGGATGCTCCTGACGAGCGGGATGCTCGGCCTGCTGTACGTGATCTTCGCGCTCGTCCTGATCACGCAGTTGAACTTCGGCGTCGCCCCGATGCTCGTGATCGTGCTCGGGCTCGCGATCTTCCAGTACTACACCTCCGACAAGCTCGCGCTCGCTGCTGCCGGAGCGAAGGTCGTTTCACGCGAGGATGCTCCGCAGCTGCACGACATGGTCGAGCGCCTCTGCGGCATGGCCGACCTGCCGAAGCCGAAGATCGCGATCATGGACACGCCGGTGCCGAACGCCTTCGCGACCGGCCGGTCGCCGAAGCACGCGGCGGTCTGCGTGACGACAGGGCTGTGGGAGCGTCTCGAGCCGAAGGAGGTCGAGGGCGTCCTCGCACACGAGCTCTCCCACATCGCGAACCGCGACGTGCTCGTGATGACGGTGGCGAGCTTCTTCGCCATGCTCGCGGCGATGCTCACGCGCTTCGGGCTCTACGCCGGCATGTGGGGCGGCGGCGGCCGGCGCGACAACAACAACGGCCCGCCCGTCTGGCTGATCATCTTCGCGGTCTCGATCCTCGTGTACGCCGTCAGCTACGTCCTCATCCGCACGATCTCGCGCTACCGCGAGTACGCGGCCGACCGCGGCTCCGCCCTGATCACGGGTGCGCCCGAGTACTTGATGAGCGCGCTGCAGAAGATCTCGTCCCAGATGACGCTGATCCCGAATCGAGACCTGCGCCAGGTCGAGGGGATGAACGCCTTCTTCATCATCCCGGCCAAGGTGAAGACCTTCTCCTCCGAGCTCTTCATGGACCATCCGCCGATCGAGAAGCGCCTTGCCGCACTCGCCGAGATCGCGCGCGAGATGGGCCGCCCGGTCGCGTAGCCTCCCGGGGTGGGGCTCCGCGACATCCTGTCCGGCCGCAAGAAGCTTCCGGGCCCGAAGGACGACCGGCTCTTCGCGCTCACGACCGCAGCGGTGACGCTGCAGGTGGAGCTCGGCCTGAAGTGCGCGGGCGCGGCGGCGATCACGTTCAAGCCGCAGTCCTCGGGAGAGTTCCGCAGCGCGTTCGACGACGTCGACAAGCTGCTCGACGCCGTTGCGCACCAGTCCGGCTCGACGATCGAGCGATCCTCCGACGAGTACGGCTACGACTGGATCGTCGTGCACGACCCGCAGCTCGAGGATCTCGTCGGCACGGCGCACACGCTCGCGTCCGAGCTCACAGCCCAGGGCTTCGGCGAGCAGCTGCTCGCCGCGATCTTCAAGTTCGACGGCGGCACGGCTCCCGTGTATTGGATCTACGGGTTCAAGCGCGGGTCGTTTTGGCCGTTCGTGCCCTCGGGTAAGGGTGAGCGGGACAATGCCGCCGAGCTCGAGCTGAAGGCGAAGCTCGAACACGAGCTCCCGATCGAACCAGACCTCACCCGTTGGCTCGCGCTCTTCGACGCCCCGCTGTAGCAGCGCCTGCTGCGTTGACGGCGCTCGTCGTCGTCTCGACCGTGCTCCACTGGCTGGCCGCACGGCGCATCGCGGGGCTGTGGATCATTCCGGACGAGGTGATCTACGCCCGACGCGGGCTCGAGCTCTGGCACCACTTCCGGCTTCCCATCCTGAACGGTCAAGGCGCCGGGTACAGCGTGCTCTATCCCGCGCTCGCCGGCTTGCCGCTGGCCGCATCGTCGCTCTCGCAGGGATACGCCTGGCTCAAGATCGTCCAGGCGCTCGTCATCTCCCTGGGCGCGATCCCGATCTACCTCTACAGCCGGCGGCTGATGCCGAACCGGTACGCGCGCCTCGCCGCCGCGCTCACACTCGCCTCGCCGCTCACGCTCTACGTGGGGTTCGTGATGACCGAGGTGCTCTATTACCCACTCGCGGCGTTCGCGCTGCTCGCGATGGCGCGCGCAGTGACGACCGCGCGGGCTCGCGACCAGGTGTTCACGCTGTTGCTCATCGGTGCCGCGATCGCGACCCGCGTGCAGGCGGTGGTGCTGATCGCCGTCTTCGCAGCAGCCGTCGGGCTCGAGGCGCTGATGGCGCGCGACCGATCGCGGTTGCGCGCGTTCTGGCCCGTGTGGGCACTGCTCGCGGCGATCGCCTTCACCGCTGCGACCGCCCCCGGCGCCTTCGGCGCGTATGCCGGCACGTTCGGCGGCGGCTACCACGTCGGGAGCTCGCTGCGGTTCATCTACTACCACCTGGCCTACATCGTGCTGCTCGTCGCGGTGCTGCCGATGGCAGCGCTGGGCGTGCTCGCGGCCGAGGCCTTCCGCGGGCGGGAGCGGGACCCGGCTGCCCGGGCCCTGCTCGCGGTCAGCGTCTCGACCGTCGCCTTGGTCGCCCTCCAGGTGGGCCTCTTCGCAGGCCGCTACGCCCCGCACCTGCTCGGGCGCGATCTCGCAGCCGTGCCGCCCACCGTCTTCGTGGCGTTCGCGCTCTGGCTCGCACGAGGGGCACCGCGCCCCTACGTGCTCGGGTCGGCAACCATCCTCGGCGTGGCGGCGGTCACGCTCGCCGCGCCGTGGGACGACCTGATCGCAAACAACGCACTCCCGGACACGATGGGGCTCGCGCCGTTCCTGTCACACCTGGGCGAGCGTCCGGCGGTCGTGATCGCGTTCGGCGTGGCGCTCAGCTTGCTGCTGTTCCTTTTCCTGCCGAGGCGGTTCGCGCTCGTCATGCCCGCAATCGTCCTCTTCGCGCTGATCGGCTCCGATTTCAGCGCAGACGCGCTCATCGCCGACAAGGTTCGCTTCGATCAAGCTGCGATGGTCGGTACGCCGCGGAACTGGATCGATCGCAGGGTCGCAGCTCCCGTGGCATACGTCTACGCCGGCGACACGGCGAACGTGAACATCGTCTGGCAGCAGCAGTTCTGGAACGACCGCATCAGCAGCGTGCTTGCGATTCCACCGTACGCCGTCCCGGGCCTGATCAAGTCCCGGCAGTCTGTCCCCGCGCCGGACGGGCGACTTCCCCTCTCCCAGCGGTACGTGGTCGCGAACGACGACCTGACCTTCGCCGGGACGCCCGTCGCGCGACAAGACCGCGGGCACGACTACCCGGGATTGACGTTGTGGCGGCTGTCGGGCGCCCCGCGCATCGCGACGTCCCGGACCGGGTTCAAGCCGAACGGCGACCTCTTCGGCCACGCACAGCTCGTGGCCTGGGGGTGCGCGGGCGGTCAGCTGCAGTTGACGCTCATCCCCAAGGCGACGAACGACGTCAGCGTCGCGCTCGACGGCACGCAGGTGCTTCGTGCTCACATCGCCGGCCTCGAGTACTGGAACGGGGCGTACTCGGTCCCGTGGACGCATCGCGGACCGTGCGTTTTCACGCTCACCGGCGGCGAGCTGCTCGGCTCGACCAGGGTCGAGTTCGTGCCCGCTTAGTCGGAGCCGACGCGGACGAGCATCTTGCCGACGTTGTCGCCGCGGAAGAGCCCGGCGAACGCGGACGGCAGCTGCTCGAGACCGTCGACGATCGTCTCGCGGTAGGCGATCTTCCCGTCACGGACCCACGGCCCGACCTCCGCGATGAAGGCGGGATAACGGTCGCCGTGATCGACCACGATGAAGCCCTGCACCCGCAGCCGTTTCGTGACGATCAAACCCAGGTTGCGCGGGCCGGGCTCGGGGCGCTCGTCGTTGTAGCGCGAGATCGCGCCACAGGCGACCACGCGGCCGAACGGACGGAGCGCATAGAGCGCCGCTTCGAGCTGCGGGCCACCGACGTTGTCGAAGTACACGTCGATGCCGTCCGCAAGCGCCTCCTTCGCCGGTGTCTCGCGATAGTCGAACGCCTCGATCCCGAGCGAGCGCAGCCACCCGGTCTTCTCGGGCGAGCCGGCGCTGCCGATCACGCGCAACCCCTTCAGCTTCCCGATCTGCGCCGCAGTGCTTCCGACCGCCCCGGCCGCACCGGAGACGTACAGCACGTCCCCTTCCTTCACCGCGCCGATGTCGACGAGCCCGACCCATGCCGTCAGCCCCGGCATCCCGAGCACGCCGAGCGCCGTCGACGGCGGCGCCAATGCGGGATCGAGCTTGCGCAGGTGCTTCGCCTCGGCGATCCCGCCCTCGCGCCAGCCGAGCCCCGACAGCACCCAGTCGCCTTCCGCGAAGCCCGCATCGTTCGACACGACGACGCGGCCCACCGCCCCGCCGTCGATCGGATCGCCCACCTCGTACGGGCCGACGTAGGTGCGGATGCCGCTCATGCGGCTGCGCATGTACGGGTCGACCGAGACGAAGACGTTCCGGACGAGAACCTCACCGGCGCCCGGATCGCGTTCGACGACGCGGCGGAACGCGAAGTCCGACTCCTGAGGAGCTCCCTGCGGCCGTGCGGCGAGCACGACCTCGCGCGTCATGAGGACGCCGGTGGCTCGCCTTCGAGCTGCTTCGCCGGCTCGCCGCCGCTCTGGAGCTCCGCCTTCATCTTCGCGAGCTCGTCGTCGACCTGGCCGCTCTGCGAGATCTGCTGCAGCTGGCGGTCGATGTCGTCGCTGGTGCCGCTGAGATCGGTCAGCGCTCCCGCCGCCGTCAGCTCCTCGACCGCGCTCGCGCGAGCCTGCATCTGCTGCGTCTTGTCCTTCGCACGCTCGACCGCGCGGCCCACGTCGGCCATGTCGTCGCCGATCCCGCTTGCCGCCTCGCTGATGCGCACTTGCGCCTCGGCCGCCGAGTACTGAGCCTTGATGACTTCCTTCTGCGTGCGGAACGACTCGACCTTCGCTTGCAGCGTGCGCTCGCCCTCGATCAGCTTCTGCTGCTGCGCCTCGAGCTGCTGGCCCTGGGTCATGATGTCCTGCAGCTGGCCCTGGACGGCCGCCTTGCGGGTGAGCGCCTCGCGCGCAAGATCCTCGCGGCTCGCCTTCACCGCGTCGCGCGCCTGGCCGTCGAGCTTGTCGACCTGCTGCTGCATGCTCGTGTACTGGAGCTCGAGGCGCTTCTTCGCGGTCGTCACGTCGGCGATGCCGCGCTTGACGTTCTGAAGCTGTTCGAGCTGCCTCTCGTACGAGTAGTCGAGCGTCTCGTTGGGGTTCTCGGCGCGGTCGAGCGCCTTGGACGCCTTCGAGCGGAAGATGAGCATGAAGCGGGACCACAGGCCGGGCATAGCGGTTCTCCTCAGGTCGGATCTCGGTAGGTTAGCCGGGTGGACGTGATCGATCCTCGCATCGAGCAGTACGTCGAGCGGCTGTCCTCGCCCCACGAGGCTCTCCTCGCCGAGCTGTCCGCGGAGACCGCCGACGAGCTCGGGATGACCCAGATGCTGACCGGGCCGGTGGCCGGCCGCTTCCTCGAGCTGCTGGTGTGGTTCGGGCGACCGAAGCGCGTGCTCGAGATCGGGACGTTCAGCGGCCACTCGGCACTCGCGATGGCCGCCGCCCTGCCCGACGACGGGCGGATCGACGCGTGCGAGCTCGACCCGAAGCGGGCGGCGTTCGCACAGCGGTACTTCGACCGCTCGCCGCACGGCTCGAAGATCACGCTCCACGTCGGGCCGGCGCTCGACACGGTCAACCGTCTCGAAGGAGCGTTCGACCTCGTCTTCATCGACGCCGAGAAGGAAGGGTACGTCGCCTACTACGAGGCGGTTCTGCCCCGTCTCTCGGAGCACGGCCTGATCGTCGCCGACAACACGCTCGCGAACGGCCGGGTCGTCGAGGGTGAGCGGCCCGACATCGCGGACTTCAACGAGCACGTCGCGGCCGATCCGCGCAGCATCCAGGTCGTCCTGTCGGTCCGCGACGGGATGACGCTCGTGCGCCGCGCGTTATAGGGGTTTCCCTCTTGCTCCCGCCACTCCCGGCGTCATAGGTTCTCGCAAAGACCCGGGCAGGAGGGAAACGACATGCGTAGCAGGGCAGTTGTCACGGTGGTGCTCGGAGTGCTGTTGATCGCACTCGTCGCCGCGTGTGGGAGCAAGAAGTCATCGAGCGGTGCGACGACGAACGCGACCGCCGGCCAGAGCTCGGGATCGGGGTCCGGCTCTGGGTCGGGATCCGGCTCTGGGTCCGGTTCTGGGTCCGGCTCCAGTTCGAAGTCGTTCGCATCGACCAAGAACTGCAAGGAGCTCGAGGGCCTGGCGGCGAAGGTCTCCCAATCGTTCCAGCCGAACGCGAACGGCGAGCTCGATCTGAACAAGGAGGCGGACGCGCTGGACGCGCTCGCGAACGCGGCGCCGGACGACATCAAGGCCGACTTCAAGACGTTCGCCGACGCGTTCAAGCAGTTCGCGAAGGCTTACGGAGACGTGAAGCTCAAGCCGGGCGAGACGCCGAGCGCCGAGCAGATCGCGAAGCTGACAGAGTTGTCGAAGTCCTTCAACACGACCAAGCTCCAGCAGGCGACGCAGCACCTGGCCGCCTGGGGCCAGTCGCACTGCGGCCTCTCCTCGACCGGCTAGACCCGCCCTAACGAGACATGTCCCGGGGACAGTCCCCGGGACATGTCTGAACCGGCCGTAGGTTGTGCGCCCGGTGAGACTGATCGTGGCGCGCTGAGAGGTGACCTACTCCGGCAGGCTGACTCCAGAGCGCGTTGACAGGGTTGCTCGGCAAGCGTAGGTTCGAGATTCGTCCATCACGATCTGCGGCGGGAGAAACGCACGAGACATCCCGCAAATCCCGATGGCCTCTGATCGTGGCCCTCTGGCCGTTCTCAGAGAGCGTGCCGCCGAAAGGCGACTTCGTGCCGTGGGGAGAGCGACTACCTAGAGGAGGCCGTTATGGCATCTGACCGCTCGAAGGCCGAGCATGATTCTGTCCGTCATCTCATGGAGGCAGCGCGGCCGATCGCTGCGCTTGCTGCCCGCCTAGGAGAAGACTCGGACCTGGCCAAACAATTGGTGCATGCCGCGCACGACAACGACACCCGCAAAATGGAGGAGATATTCCGCGACGCCGGTGTCCCTGAGGCAAAGGCGACGATCAACGAGGAGCCTCGCGGTAGGACGGCGGCTGCTGCGACGAGGACACGCTCGTACGGCATCACCGTCGATGTCGGGCCCGTGCACTTCTCGATCCATGTTGAGATCAAGAAGTAACAGGGCTCAGCGGAGAGGCGGGTTCTAACGGACAGTTAGGTTCGGGTGCGTCTCGCTGCCACCGGTGTCTGACACCTATTGGTGTCAGACACCTCGTCGCGCGACGCCTACGATCCAAGTGTGTCCCGACGAGAGCGAGTCGTCGTCGAGGCAGCGAGCGATTCGGGAGGTACGAGAAGAAACCGGCGTTCACCTGGAGTGTGAACCGACGTTCGTCGGAACGCACGAACATCTCGACGGCCTTGGGCAGCCCGCGCGCAGCCACTTCTTCCGCGTGGACGCCCCGACTGGCTTGCCACAGGCCTGGCGCCATGTTGTCTCGGGCGAGGGAGAGGATGCCGGGCTCGTCTTCGAATGCCGATTCGAGGAGTCACCGACTCTTTGGCCCGTTCAGTCGATCTTCTGGTTGGCCGAAGGGCCTACCTGAGCCACGCCAAGGACTGTCCGAAACGGACAGTAGGGTGCCGTCCCGTGCGCCTCATCGTGGCCCGCTGCGAAGTCACCTATTCGGGAAGACTGAACGCCTTTCTTCCGGAATCCGTTCGTTTGCTCATGCTCAAGGCGGATGGATCGGTGCTCGTCCATGCCGATGCTGGGGGCTACCGTCCGCTCAACTGGATGACGCCGCCGACCGTGATCGAGACGAGCGACGACCTCGTCGTCGTCCGCAAGCGCGCCGGCCGGAGCGAGGACAGGCTCGAGATCCGCCTCGTCGAGGTGTTCTCCGACGTCACCCACGACATGGGTGAGGCGGCGGCCCTCGAGAAGGACGGCGTCGAGCGCGACCTGCAGCTCCTACTTGCGGCCGACCCCGAGGCGATCGAGCCCGGCCTTCGGCTCGTGAAGCGCGAGTGGCCGACCGACGTCGGCCCGGTCGACCTGATGTGCCGGGACTCCGACGACGGCTGGGTCGCCGTCGAGATCAAGCGCGTCGGCACGATCGACGCGGTCGAGCAGCTGACGCGCTACCTCGACTGCGTCCGCGCCGACCCGTCTCGCGCCGCGTGCCGCGGCATCCTCGCCGCGCAGCAGCTGAAGCCTCAGGCGGTCGCGCTCGCAGAGCAGCGCAACATCGGCACGGCGGAAGTCGACCTCGCGGTGCTCCGCGGCGAGCGCGAGCCCGAGCTGACGCTCTTCGCCGTGTAGCGCGACCCGTTAGGGTCGTGCGATGAAATTCAGCATCTACTCCGAGGTCCAGAGCTGGCCCGGCAAGTCGTACGACCAGCTCTACGGCGAGGTTCTCGAGCAGATCGAGAACGCCGACCGGCTCGGCTACGACGCCTACGCCGTCATCGAGCATCTCTTCTTCCCGAAGTTCTCCGCGTCGGCGAACGTCTTCGGCCTGTTCGGCATGGCGGCGCAGCGAACGCGCTCGATCAAGTTCCGGACGATGCTGCACATCCTCCCGTACCACAACCCGCTCGTCCTGGCCGCGATGATCCACGAGTTCTCGCTGCTGACGAACGGCCGCTACGAGTTCGGCGTCGGCCGCGGCCACGGCTGGATCCCGCTCGCCGCCGGGCTGCCGATGGACGAGACGTCGCGCGACCGGTACGAGGAAGCGCTCGACCTCTTCGTCGCCGCGCTCCACAACGACGTCGTGTCGCACAAGGGCGATTACTGGGAGATCGACGAGAGCCACATCATCCCGTTCAGCGGGCACACGTTCCGCGTCATCCTCGGCGGCACGTCCGACAAGACGTACGACCTCGCCGCCCAGCACGGCTGGGGCGTCGCGGTACCGCCGCTTCTCCCGTACGCCGCACTCAAGGACCAGCTCGACTTCTACCGTGCGAAATGCGCGGAGTACGACACGACGCCGGACATCGTCTGGATCCATGCGTGCTACATCGACGACGACGCCGAGCTCGCCAAGCGCGAGGCCGAGAAGCACATGCGCGGCTTCCTCGAAGGGAACGCATCGCCGCTCACCGACTTCAGGCCGCCTCCGACCGACAAGCTGAACGCCGCCGGCTACGGCTTCTACGCGTCCGGGATCATGGAGCAGCTCGCCGCGACGCCGTACGACGACATGATCGCCGGTGACATCGTCTGGGTCGGCACGCCCGACGACGTCGTCGAGCGCATACGCGAGACGATCGATGTGTGCGACGGGCTGACCGAGATCGCGATCACGACGAACCCGGGCGGGGTCGAGCACTGGAAGGCGATCAAGGCGCAGGAGCTCTTCGCGCAGCACGTGATCCCGCGCGTGCGCGAGCTCATCTAGAAGAGGATCGCTGCTTTCAAGAGGTCGACGGGCGGCGCGGCGAACAGCTGCGGCAGGGCGTCGAGCGGGATGCGGTGGGTGACGAGCCGCTCCCACGGATACGCACCGCTGGCAAGAAACACGAGCGCGGCACGCACGGTCTGCGGCGTGTGATGGAACGAGCCGCGCACCGTCAGCTCTTCGTAGTGCAGGCGGTACGCGTCGACCGGCGGGCGCGTGTCACGCGGCAGGCCGCCGAACATGACGACGGTTCCGCCGGGCCGCACGAGCTCGACGGCATCCGACCAGGCGTGCTCGGTGCCCGCCGCCTCGATCACGACGTCGGCGCTGCCCCCGTCCCCCACCTCCGCGCCGAACTCCTCGGCGAGCGCGCGCCGCTCCTCGCGGCCGCCGACGATCACGGGCCAGCCGCCGGCGTCGGCCACGCACGCCGCGAGCATCAGTCCGATCGGCCCGGCGCCGAGGATCGCGACCGTGTCGCCGGCAGCGATCCCCGCGCGCTCGACGCCGCGCAGGCAGCACGCGAGCGGCTCGACCATCGCCGCCACCTCGGGCGCGACGCCGCGCGGCACGTCGTGCAGGTTGACCGCCGCGATCCGCTCGGGCACCACGAGCCACTCCGCGTACGCACCGGAGAGGAACGCGAGGTCGCGGCATTGCTCACCGCGGAGGCAACCGTCGCATTCGCCGCACGGCGCCGAGTTCGCGGCGACGACACGCCGGCCGTCGAGCAACCCACAGAACTCGTGCCCGAACCGCGCGGGCGGCTCGGTCAGCAGCAGGGGATGGCCGCGCCGATACGTCTTCAGGTCGGTGCCGTCGGTCAGTGCGATCTCGACCTGCACGAGCACGTCGCCCGGGCCCGGCTCGGGACGCGGGACCTCTGCGATCCGCAGATCGCCGGGGGCATAGAGCAGCGCCGCCTTCACGGCGTGAAGACGACTTTGAGCGTCTCGCCACGACGATAGAGATCGACGCCCTCCGCGAACCGTTCGAGCGGCAGCGTCGTCACCTCGGGCAGATCGAGCTCGGGCAGCACCGCAACTGCCGCGTCGAAATGCGCCGGGGTCGCAGACCGCGAACCGACCACGCTCAGCTCGCGCCGATAAATCGTGTCGACGGCGACAGGGATGCTCGCGCCGGGCGCGGCGAACACGAGCACCGTGCCGCCGGGCTCACACCGCGCAAGCGCGTCGTTCAGCCCGCCGTGCGCCGTGACGACCGCGGCGTCGACCGGTCCGGCGTCCACGCGCGCGCCGAGCCGCTTCGCACCCTCGACACGGTCGGCGCGCGGATCGGTCACGACCACCTCGCTGCCGCACCGGCGCAGCACTTGCACCCACAACCGGCCGACCGCCCCGCAGCCGACGACGAGCACGCGCCCGCCGGGGATGCGTTCGGCGGCACGAAGGATGCAGGCGACCGGCTCGATCCAGATGGCGTCGACGCCCAGACCGTCCGTCGGGACGACGTGCGTCGCACGCAGGCGCTCCGCAAAGCCGCCCGGCTCGAGGCGCAGGTGTTGGAACTCCTCGCACGTCGACTCGTGGCCCGCGCGGCAGCGTTCGCAGCTTCCACAGGGGACCCGGTGCATGACCGTGGCCTGCGAGCCGTCCTCGAGGATTCCGGCCACTTCATGACCGAGCACCGCACCCGCGTGGCCGTGCCCGAGCTTTTCGACATCCGAGCCGCACAGACCGCACGCGAGCACATGCACCAGCACTCCCGCACCTTGGGGCTCGGGATGGTCGGCGAGCTGGGGTCGCCCGTTCGGGTCGAGGACGACCGCGCGCACCGCCGTATCGTAGGCGGCGCGCGCGGTCGATCCTCGGATCAGGTCAGCCGTTCAGGTTGACCTTGAACGACACGAGCCGCCGGGTGGAGATGCCACCGAGCGTCGGCTCGCCCGACTTGCGCGCACGCACGAATACAGCCAGGAGCTGCTGGCGAGCGGAAGCCGGGAAGAACCGGTCCTGGTGCATGGTCATCGTCGCCCAGCCGTCGGCGCCGGTCGGCGTCTCGGACGGGATGGAGAACTGCTCGAACGGAACGGCCGTCGCGTAGACGAGCGCGTTCTGGATCGAGCGTCCACCACACGCAGAGACGTGGAACTTCACGGTCACGTCCTGCGTCGACCTCGAGATGACGGACGGAGTCACACTCTGGCCGTCGACGACGAGCCGCGCCGGGAGCGCGACGTCCTTGATGTCGAGCGTGCCGCTACCCGAGGTCGGGCAGCCGTCCTTGGTCGTCGGAGGCGGCGTCGGAGCCGCGGTGACGACCGCAGTCGGAACCGACGTCGCAGCGTTCGAGCCGTCGGCGTTCTTGGCGGTGACCCGCGAACGGATCGTGTTGTCGACATCGACCTTCTTCAGCGTGTACGTCTTGTCGGTCGCACCGCTGATCGTCGAGCAGCTGCCACCGTTGTTGTCACAACGACGCCACTGATACGAGTACGACGTCGGCGAATTCGTCCACGTACCCGTCGAGGTCGTCAGCGTCTGGCCCTCCTGGGCCTTACCCGACACCGACGGCGGGCTCTGGTTCGACGGTGCTGCCGACCCCGCGGCTTCGGAGAAGCCTGCGATCACGAGCACCGTCACGATGCCCGCACCCAAGAGTGCGAGCAGGTTCGTCCTGCGCTTCATACGTTCTCCTTTCCTACCGGAACACCAAGTGGCATTCCCTCGCACCGAGGGCAAGGAGTGATGCGTTTGTGAGGTTCCCGTAAATGTGGCCGCGCTACACTGCGTGCGCCTCGGGGCTATAGCTCAGTTGGGAGAGCGTCTGGATCGCACCCAGAAGGTCGCCGGTTCGAGTCCGGCTAGCTCCACTTCGAACCCCCGCTTCTCGCACAAGCGTCCGTCAACCTTGGCAGTCGACGGCGACTTGGAGCGCTTCGCAGATCTCCCGCATACGGTCGTCGCTGAGTCGGCCCAGGCGGTCGACCAGCGTTCCAACCGAGACGCTCTCGACTGAGTCGAGATTGACGACCGAAACGAGTGGGATCGGGTCGCCCGGAGGCTCGAGCAGGACCTCGGTCGGGATGTTGCGAATCGTGGTCGTGCACGGCCCGATCAGAGCACGCCGCAGACGCGGGATAGCAGCGTCACGAGAGAGTACGACCACCGGCCGGCGCCCGATCTCTGAGAGCTCGCACCACCAGACATCGCCTCGCGCCGGGAGGGCCGTCACGACGCGCCGGCGGCCGCTCGGAACGAGGCGAGATCTCCCCACTCGTCGGCTTCGTCGAGCGGGTGCTCGTCGTAGGCGGCGTACGCGGCGTCGAGCTCGGCTGCACGGCGTCGAGCAAGCAG